>JAZDMF010000296.1:0-9072 GCA_043801235.1 Bacteroidota bacterium
AGGGATAATTTTTTACAAAAAAAGCAATATAAATAACGTTTTATTCAAGTTCGATATTCAAAATTCGTTATTCATTATTCATTATTTATTTCGTTCAATGTTAGTTATTTAGAAAAATACGTCAATGGTAGTTTATCGAAGTCTGACAAACGAACAAAATTATAAACATTGAAAAAGAAATTAATAGAAATAAATAGAAGTGATTCATTTTTTCAAAATGTGTACAAGGTAGCACGCATGATTCCGTTTGGAAGGGTAACGAGTTATGGTGCAATTGCAAATTATCTCGGAACCGGTGGTTCAGCACGTATGGTGGGCTGGGCCATGAATGCTTCGCATTTTGATGAAGACGTTCCTGCGCACCGTGTGGTTAACCGCAATGGAATGCTTACCGGTAAACATCATTTCGGAGGGCCGCTGATTATGCAGCAATTACTGGAAAGCGAAGGAGTGGAGGTAATTGATGATAAAATATTTCATTTTAAAAAACTGTTCTGGGATCCTGCAAAAGAACTTTTATAATTATTTTTTTATATGCTGAATTCCGAAAACCGAGAACCGACACCTGATAAACGGAACAGAATGAATGTAAATTGCATTTTAAACTTTGAAATTGAAGATGGTGCGATCATGCGAATAAGCGGGGTTTTTTATGAGAAATGAGATATTAATTTAATCTTTAGTCCACAGTCAGCAGTTGGCAACTTGAATGATCAGTTTAACAGTTAAGCAATTTAACAGTTTAACATTAGAGCAGTTGTACTATTCTTTGAACTAAAAACCAGAACTTTTATAATTTTTTGCTTTTTTATTTATATGCTGAGCGGGCATAAACTGCGTATATTATATAATATAATGTGCTAATTATGCGTTTTTTATTGATTTTCTAAAACTATATTTATGCCCAGTCGAAGTATAGATTGAAAAATTATTCTTATCTTTACACAGTCTAAATAAAATTATTGCCATGGGTTATACTAAAGAACAAGTGCTGAATGCGCTAAAGCATGTGATAGAACCCGATCTTAAGAAAGACCTGGTAACGCTGAATATGATCAGCGATGTGAAAACAGATAAAAATAAAATTTCATTCACAGTTATTCTCACTACGCCTGCCTGTCCGCTGAAGGAAAGCATCAAAAAAGCCTGCATTGCTGCTATACATGAATATGTTGATAAGGAAGCAGAAGTGGAAGTGAACCTGTCATCAAAGGTTACATCAAAAAGGCAGCATGAAAAAGAGGAGATGCTTAAGGGAGTGAAAAATATTATTGCAGTAGCATCGGGCAAAGGCGGTGTGGGTAAATCAACTGTTGCGGCGAATCTTGCTGTTGCCCTGGCAAGGCTGGGTTCAAAAGTCGGGCTGATCGATGCCGATATTTACGGCCCTTCCATTCCCGTTATGTTCGGTCTGGAACATGTGCATCCAGAAATAAAAGAGGTAAACGGTCAAATCAAAATGGTTCCCATTGAAAAAAACGGGATTAAGATTTTATCTATCGGATTTTTTGTTGATCCAAATCAGGCTCTTGTTTGGCGTGGCCCAATGGCTTCGGGCGCGCTCACACAACTGTTTAAAGATGGCGAGTGGGGTGAACTTGATTACCTTGTAATTGATATGCCTCCGGGCACAGGCGACATTCATTTAACACTGGTGCAAACAGTACCTGTTACGGGAGTTGCAATTGTCAGCACCCCGCAGAAAGTAGCTCTGGCCGATGCACGCAAAGGCGTGAGCATGTTTCAGCAGGAGTCCATCAATGTGCCTGTTTTGGGTTTGATAGAGAACATGTCATATTTCACTCCTGATGAGTTGCCCGGTCATAAATATTATATTTTCGGAAAGGACGGATGCAAGAACCTTGCTGAAGAATTAAAAGTTCCTTTGCTCGGGCAGATACCCATCGTTCAAAGCATACGCGAATCGGGCGATGCAGGAGTTCCTGTTGCTTCACTCAATCATCCGGTGGTTACGGATGCTTTCATGGAACTGGCTGAAAAAGTAGCTCAGCAGGTGGCTATTCGTAATGCTACAGTTGCTCCCACAAAAATTGTTGAAATCAATAAATAAAATAATAAACACTTAAGCATAATAAAATGGTACAAGCAAAAAATCAGGATTTGATTGATAAAGTTGAAAAGGTAATTGATCAGGTCCGCCCCTATCTGCAGGCCGATGGAGGCAACATAAAATTTGTGAAAATCACCGATGACAAAGTTGTATATGTGGAACTTCAGGGTGCCTGCAAAGGTTGCCCCATGAGCATGATGACATTGAAATCGGGGGTGGAGGAAGCTGTGAAAAAAGCTATTCCAGAAATTAAGTCAGTGGAAGCAATTAACTTGTCTTAAGAAGAAATTATTTTCAGAAACACGGGTACAATTAATTTCATTTTTAAAAAACCAGGAGGCTTGATCACCCGCCTTGCCGGCGAAGCAGGTATTGAGTATCATTTTTCTCATTATATTAAACCTTTCAGTGTTTGAAAATATTTCCTGGCGCTATTGTTTCAAGTTTCGGTTAAACAAATAATAAAACTCAACACCATAATCCATGTTATACAACCTGTACAATGAATGAATTGTAAACAAGGAATATGAGAATCGAAATCCTATTAAAAGTTTCCAGTTTTTAATAATCGGATATTTTTAAATGCTGTCACAAAAGAAGTAATCACTTTCAGTAATACCACCTTTATC
The DNA here is from genome assembly GCA_043801235.1 of Bacteroidota bacterium. Taxonomy (GTDB): domain Bacteria; phylum Bacteroidota; class Bacteroidia; order Bacteroidales; family CG2-30-32-10; genus DAOQAK01. The sequence continues at coordinate 2,701 of JAZDMF010000296.1, forward strand.
AATGCTGAAACCGTTGTCGAGTTTCTGAAGAAACTTCGAGAATTTTATGTGGATTTGCCCCTGAAAATTGTTTTGGATAATGCGCGTTATCAGCATTGCAGATTGGTTGAAAATGCAGCAAAAGAATTAGGAATAACTCTCTTGTTTTTACCTTCCTATTCTCCTAACCTGAATATTATAGAACGCTTGTGGAAATTCACAAAGAAAAAAATACTATACGCAAAATATTATAAAACACCATCTGTATTTCATAACGCCATAACCGGATTTTTTCAAACAATTAACCAAAAATATAACGCTGATTTTAAAAAATTATTGACACTCAAGTTCCAATTTTTTGAAAATCAAAATGCGGTAATTTATCCCGTGTAAAGTATAAAAATTTAGATGGTTATTTTTCTTTTGAAAAACGCATTGTATGGTTTTATACACTAAAAACCCAATGGGGAAATCTAAATGTGTTTGTAGACGATTTTCTTAAAGCTGAAGAGCAAAGAGATTATCTGATGAGAATAGAAAAATATCCTAACAAATATAGCATAGAAGAATATCATTCTAAACAGTCCCATTTCTGGACAATCGCCTTGCTTACAAATGGTGAAAGAAGTTCACAGGAAACATTTGAGGATTATAAAATTAGGAAATGAAATAGAAATACTTTTCGATGCTTACAAAAATATTCTTCATGCAGACAAAACTTATATGCAAAATGATATTGCCATAGAAGCCCGGATGATTATTAACTTCATCGCCATACAATGGTATTACATAACCTTTAGCCTGCTAAGAAAACATAAGCTTACAAAAATCTATGCGCCTTTAGATCTAATGACGAGACTGACAGAAATTAAAAAAATCAAAATCAATGACCAATGGTATTTGTCAGAGGCTACACAAGCAACTATGGACTTGTTGAAAAAAACAGAAATAACATACCTATTCCCTAAAAAAGGAAGTTAGGGATTAATTTATGATTTTGAGCTTGGGATATGGAATTTTTCAAGCAAGGCTTCCATGTCCTTCAGGCGATGGAAGGTAGCTATAATGCCGATTTGAATTGTTTAAGGAACCGCACATCATTTTCGGAAAACAGGCGTATGTCTTTCACACGGTATTTCAGGTTGGTAATGCGTTCGATACCCATACCGAAAGCATAACCCGAATATATTTCAGGATCGATGGTGCAATTTTTCAGGACGCTTGGATCGACCATGCCGCAGCCTAAAATTTCAACCCAGCCGGTATGCTTGCAGAATGTGCATGCTTTACCTCCGCACAAAAAACAGGAAATGTCCATCTCTGCCGAAGGTTCCGTAAAAGGAAAATAGGATGGGCGCAAACGTATTTTTGTGTCTTCGCCGAACATTTCTTTGGCAAAATAAAACAGTACCTGGCGCAGGTCGGCAAAAGAAACGTTTTTGTCAATATACAATCCTTCCACCTGGTGGAAAAAGCAATGTGCACGTGAAGAAACGGCTTCGTTGCGGTATACTCTTCCCGGGAACAGTTTGCGGATGGGAGGCTTTTCGGTTTCCATAACGCGGATCTGAACCGATGATGTATGAGTGCGAAGTGCAATGTCGGGATTCTTTTTTATAAAGAAAGTGTCCTGCATATCGCGGGCGGGATGCTCTTCAGGGAAATTAAGCGCAGAGAAATTATGCCAGTCGTCTTCAATTTCCGGGCCTTCTGATACGGTAAAGCCGATGCGTGAAAAAATTTCAATAATTTTATTCCGGATGATTGACAGAGGATGACGTGAACCGCATTCAATAAAATCAGCAGGCAACGAAAGGTCGGTGTCTTTTTTTTCTGAAGAAGGTGCAGATTCCATTTTCTCTTTCAGCTTGTCAATTTTTTCCTGTGCCGCATTCTTCAAATCGTTCAGCAGTTTTCCAACATCTTTTCTTTCTTCTGCTGAAATATTCCTGAAATCGTTGAATAAACCCGTCAGTACTCCTTTTTTTGAAAGGTATTTTATCCGGAACTGCTCAATTTCATCGTGGTTTCCGGCAGCGAATTTTTCTATGTCTTTTAATATGTTCTTAATTTTTTCTTGCATCTGGAATTAAAAATTATTCAATAATTTTTACCGTTATTTTCACATCATGCTTCGGCCTGTTGTAAGCAGGGTCAACTTTAACAGCAGCAATTTTATCCACAACGTCCATACCTTCGTACACTTCGCCAAAAACCGTATAACTTCCATCAAGATGCGGCGCCCCGCCAATGGTTTTATAAAGGCTGCGTTGTTCTTCGTTAAATTTGAATTTAGGGATGTTTCCGGACTGCTTATCAAGAATGGCACCATATGCATTAAAAACTGAATCAGCTTTAGTACGGTTTCCGCTGTATAAATATTTTGTGTACTGAAGCTTAGCTGCAGCATTTTCGGGTTTTGAAAGAAGTTCCATTATTTGCATGCTGCGTTCTGTGGTATTAAGCATGGCATCATTAAACACCCGTCCCTGAACAATATAAAACTGGGAACCGGACGATGCTTTTGCGGCATTATCATCTCTTGCGGCACCGATAGCTCCTCTTTTATGGAAAAATTTTGTAATTAAATATTTGCTAACTTCTGTCCCTGTATTGTTTGTGATTGTATCAAATAAAATTTCGGCAGGAATGGTATATGCAGGGCCGCCATTGCCAAGTATTTCCGTTGAATCAGCATTTTTTGAATCGGGATCGCCTCCCTGTACCATAAAAGTTTGAATTACCCTGTGGAAAAGAGTTCCGTTAAAATAATCTTCTTTGGCCAGTTTGATGAAATTATCGCGGTGTTGCGGAGTGCCATTGTAAAATTTAATTTTAATGTCCCCTAAACCGGTACTGATACATACTTTTTTCAGGGTATCATCCGAAGGATTCTGATGTGTAGTCATAAATGAAGCTCCCGAATTTGAATAAAAAACAGCTATGATAAATAATGAAGTGAGGATTAGCAGAAATTTTTTCATAAAGATTTGTTTTGCTTGGTATTATTAATTTTATTAAGTTTGCATATTCAAAACACAAAATTACAAATAATCGGGAACTATGAAAACGATCTTCAAAACCACGCTGTTAATTTTTATGGTCTCTGTCATTGCTTTTTCGTTCACTACCTGCAAGGACGACCCCGAATGCGAAGCCGTTATCACTGTTAAGCTGCAGAGCGACACAAACCTTATTATTCCTAATGCCACAGTCGAAATCAAAAAACAGGATGTTTACATTAGTGGTATTTCTGATGCCAGCGGACGATTCCGGCATACGTTTAAACTGGAAGCTATTCTTGATGTGACTGCAGAAAAAGGCGACACGCTGGGCGACACATTGTACGGACAAACAGTGATCCGCCTGAAACCGAGTGAAACCGTGTATAAAACGGTTTTTGTGGATACTGTTTATTAGAGTGGATTTCCGATGTTCCATTTCTAACCGACCATGGTGTAACTAAAAATTTGCACACACTGCTTTTCAGGACTTTTTCATTTTTTCATTGTAACAATCCCTGCATAAAGGCTCGTAGCTTTCTTTTTCGCCCAGAACAACCAGTTTTTCGCTGGCAATGGTCCGATGCGAAATATGAGCAAGGTTTCCGCAATTCATACAAATGGCATGTACTTTTGTTACGTATTCGGCGGTGGCCATTAAAGAGGGCACTGGGCCAAAGGGTTTACCCATAAAATCCATATCCAGTCCTGCAACAATAACACGGATTCCCCTGCTGGCAAGCTGGTTGCAAACATTTACCAGCTCATCATCAAAGAATTGTGCCTCGTCAACTCCAATCACATCCACATCGTTTGCAAGAAGTAAAATATGGGAAGAAGAAGGAACAGGGGTTGACATGATGGCATTCTGGTCGTGAGAAACCACCTGCTGTTCATCGTACCGGATGTCAATAGCCGGTTTGAAAATTTCCACTTTCTGACGTGCAATTTTGGCCCTTTTCAGTCTTCGTATAAGTTCTTCCGTTTTACCGGAAAACATAGAACCGCATACAACCTCAATCCAGCCTCGCTTTTTGGCAGTATCAATCGAATTTTCTAAAAACATTTTACCTGTGAATTAGATTCTTATTATCTTTATTCGCTTTTTAATCAAAAGTAAAAATAAAGTTTTTTATACAAACCTTCATAAATTTGTACAAAAATAATTAACCTAATGAAAACCATTTTATTTATGAAGGTTCACGAGCAAGCTAGTGTTGCGGTGGTGGGAGCGAGCCTGCCTTGCCGGCAGGCAGGTAACAAAAAAGCATTAAGTTTTACAAAGTAAATAATTAAGATTATGGACAGGAAAATAATTTTGCACGAAATTTCACAGCTGCTGGAAACCATTACCGAACAAACTCAAACACTTCAGCAATATTCCGGAACCATACCCCAGATTGAAATGGACATTATTCTTGCCAATATAAGGGAATTATACGAAAAATACAGGGATATGGGTTTGACAGGCAAATTCCTTACTTCTGCAGAAAAAACCGAAAAACATTTAACCGTTGCAAAGGAAGAACCCGTTTTTTCAATAATACCCGATAAGCCTGTTACCGAAAAAGAAATCATGGATTTTGAAAAAACCCTGCTTGTTGAATCAATGACTCAATATTCTATTCTTTCCGAAAAAAATACATCAACAGGAAAAAAAGAACAACCGGTCGAAACAGATAGTTTGCAAAAAAAAACAAAACAGCAGAAAAAATCTTCGCCTGATCTGTTTTCTGGCGAAAATACATTAGCAGATAAATTCAAGGACGAAAAAAAATCGCTGAATGAAAAACTGTCGGATTCCCATACTGAAAAAAGCATTGCATCAAAACTTCAGAAAAATCCTATTAAAGACATGAAGACCGCAATTGGCATTAACGAAAAATTCATGTTCATCAACGAACTCTTTGAAGGCAGCCTTCAGAAATACAATGAAAATATCAACTCGCTGAATTCTCAGAAAAGCAAAACGGATGCTCTTAAACTTATGGAGTTGCTGAAAAATGAATATTCGTGGAAAGCAGATAGCGATGCATATACAGCACTTGCCGAACTGGTGTTGCGCCGATATTTGTAAAATTGTTTCGATGAAAAAACTTTTCTCTCTTTTTCTTTTTGCCTTTTTTTCTGTTTTTGTTTTTGCTCAGGATATAAAATATGTACGCACTATTATTGATTCATTATGTTCGCCGCATATGCACGGACGGGGTTATGTGAACAACGGCCAGGCGATAGCTGCTGATTTTATTGCTAAAGAATTTGCAAAGGACAGCCTGTGTTCTTTTGGCGAAAATTATTTTCAGAAATTTTCCCTTTCATTATGCACTCTGCCGGGTTCTGTTGAATGTAAAACCGGCAGAAAAAAAATGAAACCCGGAACTGATTACCTGTTTGCATCATCCAGCTCTTCTGTAAAAGGGAAATTCAAAGTTCTCACTTTCGACAGCCTTTTGCTGACCAACAAAAAATCATTTGAGAAATTTTTACTCAATGATTTTTCCGATAAGTTTGTATTGATTGACAAAAACGGATTTCATGAAAAAAAAATAACAGAAGCCGTTGATTCAATTATTGACTTTAACATTTTCCATGCAAAAGGGATTATTGTTCCTGAAGATAAACTCGTATGGGGCGTTGAAGACGCTCTGTACCCATCGGCATGGACAAAGCTGTATTTGAAGAAAACAAAATACACTAAAAAAATCAGGAAAATATCAGTACATATTGATCGAGTCATCGAGCCATCGTATGAAATGAAAAATGTCATTGGCTATATTAAAGGAAATACAAAACCCGATTCTTTCATTGTATTTACTGCACATTACGATCACCTGGGGCAAATGGGAAAGGATGTTTATTTTCCAGGCGCCAACGATAACGCCAGCGGGGTTGCGCTTATGCTGAATCTTGCAAAATATTATTCGGTGAACAAACCGGTTTGTTCTGTCGTTTTCATTGCATTAACGGGCGAGGAACTGGGGCTGAGAGGATCGTTTTATTTTGTGCAGCATCCTTTGTTCCCTTTGTCAGGCATTCGTTTTCTTATTAATCTTGATCTTGTAGGCACCGGCGATGATGGCATTAAGGTAGTGAACGGAACCATTTTTCAGAAAGAATTCGATCTGCTCACCAAAATCAATGACGAGAAAAATTACCTGAAGACTATTTCGGAAAGAGGCGAGGCCGCCATAAGCGACCATTACCCGTTTTATGCGAAAGGTGTAAAATCATTTTACATATACACACTGGGAGGAATTGCCGAGTATCATAACATTTATGACAAATCCGAAACCCTTCCCCTGAAAAAATACAACGAAGTTTTTATGCTGATCACGGATTTTGTAAAAGCGCTGCAATAATTTTTTTGAAACTTTTAAATTTTCGTTTCGTA
>JAZDMF010000352.1:0-3689 GCA_043801235.1 Bacteroidota bacterium
AAAAGTTACTACCATAGGGCAAATTGTATCAACACAAATTGAAACAAACAAATTAATGAACAGGATATCTTTGATTTTCCTTATAATAATATTTGTTGTCGGTGGAATTTCTATCGGAAATTCAATGTGGGCAAATGCAAACCAGAGGAAAAAGGAAATCGGAACACTTCGCATGATCGGTTATCCTAAATCAAAAATTTATTTTCTTCTGCTCTCAAAAGCTGTAGTCATGGGTTTTCTTGGTGGTATTTTTGGTTACATTATCGGCTCAGCAATTGCATATTTCTTAGGTCCGCAATTAGCCGGAATAAACGTTCAGCCAATCCCGATTCTTTTACTTTGGGCTGTGTTATTGTCCGTTTTTATTTCATTTCTCGGTGCAATAATACCTGCTTATGCCGCTTCAAAGTTTGAACCTTTTACCAATATACAGGAGGAATAACAATGTTACTTAAAACAAATAATCTCTCAAAACAATATCGTCGCAGGGATGCAGTTGTTGATGCACTAAAAAATGTTTCTCTGGAAATTGAAGAAGGTTCTTTTGTAACAATAACTGGTGCTTCAGGCTCGGGAAAAACCACGCTGCTGCTTGCTCTAAGCGGATTGATAAGACCAACATCAGGTCAGATCATTATTATGGATAAGCATATTGAAAAGGCAAGCGATAGTGAATTATGTGATTTCAGAAAAAAAAATGTAGGATTTATTCTGCAAAGCTTTTCTTTGATCCCTTATCTTTCCGCTCTGCAAAATGTAATGGTGCCGCTTTCTTTAATCAATCACTCGAAGTCAAAGCAAATTGAAATCGCCGGTTCTGTATTGGAACTTGTTGGGCTTAGTGACCGTATGAATCACCTGCCACGAGAATTATCCGCTGGTCAGCAGCAAAGAGTAGCAATTGCCCGGGCCGTTGTAAACAAACCTAAAATTATTTTTGCTGATGAACCCACAGGAAATCTTGATCCTGATCTTTCAACAGAAATTTTAACCTTCATGAAAGATATTAATCGTGATACGGGGATCACAATTCTTATGGTCACTCATAGTCCGGTCGCTGCAGAATTCGGAAATCAAAAAATTAAACTTGAAAATGGACAAATAAATTAAATATTTTTTTTTAAAAACTTTAACATTATGGAACCAAAGAAAAAACGATTAAAATTTTTAGACAGGTATTTAACCCTGTGGATTTTTCTCGCCATGTTCATTGGTGTATTTTCCGGTTATCTGTTCCCTGCAATAGCTGATTTCTGGGAATCATTGAAGTCATCACCTGACAGCACTACAAATATACCTATTGCCATAGGACTGATATTAATGATGTACCCCCCACTTGCAAAGGTAAAGTACGAAGAGCTGGGGCAAGTTTTCAGGAATTATAAAGTCCTTTCCCTGTCTCTTGTTCAGAACTGGATTATTGGTCCCATTCTTATGTTTTTACTTGCCATTATTTTCCTGCAGTTCAATATTGATTATATGTACGGGTTGATATTGATAGGTCTTGCACGCTGTATTGCCATGGTTATTGTATGGAATGAGCTCGCAAAAGGCGATACAGAATATTGCGCTGGCCTTGTTGCATTCAATTCAATATTTCAGGTGTTGTTCTTCTCTGTGTATGCTTATATTTTTATTGCCGTACTACCTGGTTGGTTTGGGTTACCAACCAATTCCATTGTGGAAAAAATTACAATTGCGCAAATTGCAAAAAGTGTTTTCATCTATCTCGGAGTCCCATTTATTGCAGGCTTTCTGACACGCACAATTCTTATTCGTGTAAAAAACAAGGAATGGTATCACTCGAAATTCATTCCCAAGATAAGTCCGATAACCTTAATAGCCCTGCTTTTCACCATACTTGTGATGTTTTCACTTAAAGGAGAATATATAGTACATCTCCCGCTTGATGTTGTCCGCATTGCAATTCCTCTCATAATATATTTTATCATTATGTTCTTCGTTTCATTCATAATGAGCAGGAAAGCAAAAGCAACTTACGGTCAGTCCACAGCATTATCATTTACTGCCGCCAGCAATAATTTTGAACTTGCTATTGCTGTAGCCATTGCTATATTTGGAATAAATTCAGGAGAAGCTTTTGTTGGGGTGATAGGTCCTTTGGTGGAAGTTCCTGTTTTAATAAGTTTAGTGAATGTGGCGTTCTGGTTTAAAAAAAAGTATTTCAGCAATGAAAATCTTGTGTTAAATTAGTGTTAACACATATAATAAACCAATAAATTTTTCATTATTTCATACCTTTGCTGGCGTTCCGGTAAATAACAGGTTCGTTAGTAAAAATATTTTTATGAAGGAAAAATTCTGGTGTACATCATGCAAAAAAATCCTTGAAGCAAAGGGAAATAAAAAAGAATGGACAGATCCGATTTATGGTCCATGTATGAAATTTACAGCCTTATGCCCAAAATGCAATACGGAATGCGACGAATACCGCGATCTGAATGCGCAGAAAAAACAGGCACCTTCGCAAGGAATAGTTTGCAGAGAGAATTGTCATAGTTGTGATTTTTCTAATTGATTGCTTGTATGAAAGAATATTTTTTCAACCTTGGTATGGAAATAGGCGGAATTCTTCACCTCTCGCCAAAGGAAACTTTTGAAGCAATCGCTAAAGATGTATGTATTATTGACATCCGCAGAGATTTTGAAGTAGCCGGGAAAAAAATTACAGGCACTGAAGTTATTTATATTCCGTTCTCAATGCTACCAGATAAGTATCATGAATTATCAAAAGACAGAAATTATATTATTGTTGATTCTGTTGGTATGCGCAGTAAAGATGCCGTGATATTTTTATTGGAAAAAGGCTTTGAAAAAGTCGCCAACTTAAACGGAGGTATTGTGGATTGGGAGAAAGATGGCCTTCCTATGAATATTGACAAGGGAGAATTGCTCACCGGATCATGCCTTTGCCAACTTAGACCAAAAAAGAAATTTAAAAAAGAAAACGAAAAAAAATAAATATGGAAAACGAAAACAACACAAAACAGGATTGCAGTTGCGGAACTGATTGCTGTACACCCAGGAAAAGTAATTTATGGATGAAGATTGTATTCATTGTTATTGTTGTTGCAGCAGTTACAATTGTGACAGTAAAATTAGTCAGCAATGATAACAAAGCTGGATCGAGTAACTCAGCGGTGACCATTGAAAAATCATCGTGTAGTGATACTACAAAAGCTTGCGATCCGAAAAAAAATCCATCATGCTGTCCGAAAAATAAAAATTAATGGAAGAGTGGATTAATAATATTTTAAGTTCTGACCATGCAGAAATAACAGTACTGATAGCGGTTTTTTTACTAGGGCTTATCAGTGTTTTCACCTGCGGCTGTAATTTTTCCATCATAGGAATCATAGCCGGATATTCAGGAACTATAGGAGCTACTGGCAGAACAAAAGGAGTGATTTGGAACGGAATATTTTTTCTTATCGGAATGATTCTTTCTATGTCAATAATAGGAGGTATTATCGGCTATGCCAGCGAACTTATCAGCGATTCATTCGGCAACTACTGGAAAATAGCAGCAGGATTGATTTCCATATTTTTCGGATTATTCTCCATGGATCTGCTTCCTTTCAAAATGCCCGGTATTTCTATTAAACAAACAAACCAAAAAGGAAATATATTTTCTGCTGTACTTTTCGGACTTACCATTGGTGGTTTGA
>JAZDMF010000377.1:0-24747 GCA_043801235.1 Bacteroidota bacterium
AGTAATCCTTGTTGTTCTGATGAACTCAACATATTGAATAGTTCTTTTATTTGTTGCGATACTTTCATGCGGGTAGTGTAATTGAATACCACAAAAGTATCATTTTTTCTATTATCTACCCTATATTAGAAAACAGCCAAAAAAATTAATCCTCAAGCAAAATCTGGTTCACATTTTTCTCAATGTTCTCACATATTTTATCCACGGGTAAGTCGTTAGGATCATCGCCAAAAGGATCTTCAATTTCCACACCTATTTCATTAATTCCAAGCAGTATTAATGCAATTGCACCCACAGCGGGAACAGAAAGCCAGTGAAATTTTTCGTAAAGCCCGAAAGGCAACCCGAGGAAATATATCATGATGAATAACTGCAGATGCGCCGGGTATGCAAAAGGTACAGGCGTATTGCGAATGCGCTCCATGCCACCCAGATTATCCACAAAAGCAGCCATTTCTTTATTCAGCCCTATAAATATAGTATTTGCGGGGTTTATGGCCTGAAGTTCGGAAGCTTTCTTTTGCAAAAGTTTCATGATTGCGAGAGGAACATGTTTTGACTTAAAAACAATATCCCTGTATTCATCCCTGAGAACAGGAATATCCTCTCTTTTAACGCCATCGCGCAAATGCTCCTTGTACGCATAATTAAAAGCAGCAATGAGCTCGGCAAAATCTTTGCGTTTTTCCTTATCTTCATATGGAATAATATTATCGAGCATCAGGGCAACATTCCTGCATGAATTTGCCATGCCTCCAAGAAGTTTTCTTCCCTCCCAGTACCGGTCGTAGGAAGTATTTGTTCTGAACACAAGCAGCAGGCCAAGTGCCAGTCCCACCACATTGTATATAACCATATCGATTTTTCTTTCCCCGGGAATAATATCAACATCATACAAATAGATCATCAGTGCAGCCCAGGCCATAAAAATGATCACACGCGGCAAAATGCCTTTGATTACAGAACCCTTCCACACAAATATGTGCAGGTACCATGCTTTGTTATCATATGCTATCATAGAAATATATTTTAAATCTCAGCACGAAAATAAATATAAAAAAACATTCAGAAAAATCATGTTTTGAAAACCTGTTCATTTAACAAAATTGAATATTTTTGCCTAAAAGCAATGAAATGCGTAAAATAAGCAATCCCTATAGAAAAATTCCTGGTTATAATTGCTTCGGATGCTCTCCTGATAATCATGACGGGCTCAGGATGGAATTTTATGAAGACGGTGATGAAATTGTTTCGGAATGGGATCCATCGCATAAATTTCACGGTTATTTGAATATTCTGCATGGTGGAATTCAATCTACCCTCATCGATGAAATTGCCTGCTGGGTAGTGCTTATTAAACTGAAAACGGGGGGTGTAACTGCAAGACTGGATGTTCACCTGAAGAAACCGGTAATCGCCGATAAAGGCAAAATTACTTTAAGGGCGAAATTGGTTGAAGTGAAAAGAAAACTGGCCGAAGTATCGGTTAAACTTATAGGGTATAACGGCAATGTCTGCGCTACAGCTACTGTATGGTATTTCATATATCCACTTGAAGAAGCTGTGAGATCGCTGAATTATCCGGTCGATTATTCTGAATTTTTAAATGATTAGAGATGGCTCTTTTTAAAAACTTCTCTGTTGGTATTGATACATACAAAGAAGCTCACAGGCTTATTGTAAAGCATAAGTTGTGGTGGTATGTAATTGTTCCGGGCATAATAAACATTGTTCTTTTTGCATCTGTTCTCATTCTTGGTGTTCACACTTCAAGAAAAACCATCGATTGGCTGTTCGATCTTCTTGGAATTACCGGCAATGAAGAAGGTTTCCTGCATTATCTTTATTCCGTGCTGACATTTGTACTGAGGCTGATCATACAGATTATTTTCATTCTCGTTTACATGTCAATATACAAATATCTTGTACTGATTATCATGTCGCCGCTGCTTGCAGTTCTGGCTGATAAAACAAGCAGGCTGATTACAGGCAGGAAAGTCCCTTATACTTTTCGTCAGCTCATGAAAGATGTTTGGCGCGGTATGTTGCTTGTATTCCGGAATATTTTCATTGAAATTTTCTTCATAGTTGTTTGTTTTTTTATCGGGTATATTCCGGTAATTAAATTTGCCTGTCCTGTTTTCCTTTTCCTTCTCTCCATGTACTTTTACGGTTTTTCCATGATCTATTTTTCGAACGAATGCTACCGGCTGAAAATAAACCAGAGTGTTCGCTTTGTAAGAAGGAACAACGGCTTTGCTATTGCCAACGGATTAATTTTTTACGGAATGCTGATCGTTCCGGTTATTGGAATTCTTGCCGCACCGGCATATGCAGTGGTTGCTGCGACCATCGGTGTAAATAAAATAATGAAGCAGGAGGAAGAACAAAACAAAAAAGCAACTGCATCATCACAAAAAAACATCCGCATCTCTGCCGTTTCATATCTTAACACTCTTCCTTTTGTTTACGGGCTGAAATATTCCGGCCTGCTTGAAAATTATGACCTGAAGCTGGATGTTCCCTCAATGTGCGCAAAAAAATTCGAAGAAGGAGAAGCCGATATTGCATTAGTTCCTTCGGGTGCCTTACCTCAGCTGAAAAATTACAGGCTCATTCCTGATTTTTGCATTGGAAGCAACGGAAATGTAAAGACTGTTCTTCTCCTGACGCAGGTTCCGTTAATTGATATACGCAGAATTTATCTTGATCAGCATTCATTAACATCAGTCCATCTGATAAAAATCCTTGCCCTGAATTTCTGGAAAATTTACCCGGAATGGATAAGTCCTGATGACGCCTCTCAAAATAATATGACACAGATGGAAAGCATTGTGGCTATTGGCGATAAAACATTCCTGATGGCAGAGAATTTCAAACATGTGTACGACCTGTCTGATGAGTGGTTTAAGTTTACCGGACTTCCTTTTGTTTTTGCCTGCTGGATTGCTCGCGAAGACCTGCCGGCTGAATCCCTGTTGCCGTTCATAAATTCATTGAAATGGGGGCTTTCTCATAAGAATGAAGCCATCGAAACCCTCTTTCATCCCTCTGAATTTCCCGGTATCGGCATTCATGAGTATCTGAATAAAAATATCGATTTCAATTTTGATGATCAGAAACACAAAGCACTTTGCCTTTTCCTTGAATACATTAGAAATATATAAGCGTTCCGGGTTCATTCAAAAATTTTATTAAAGTAATTTGAAAAAATTGACAGATAATTTTTATTTTAGCAACATATTCCAACGTAGATCCTATGAAAAAAAGCTTGATCATTTTACTGCTTACAGCATTTGTAATTGCTTCGTACAGTTCATCTGAAGCATCGGCCGTTTCAAAATATTCAGAAGCGCAGTCACCTTTGGGGAAAAAGAAATTATTTAAAAGGATGAAAGCCTATTTCCGGTACAGGGATGCCGATTACAATGGAGCCCTGAGAATTTACAGGGAAATTTACGAAAACAATACTTCCGATGCAAAGATTTGTTACCTGATGGGCAAATGCCATGTTCAGCTACAGAATATGGACGAGGCTATTTCTTTTCTCAGTAAAGCAAAAAAACTCGATCCCGATGTTGCCAAAGATCTGCATTTTCTGTTCGGCGAAGCATACCAGTATCTTGGAAACCTCGACAGCGCCATTATTGAATACAGCGCATACAAATCATCATTAAAGGGGGGGCAGCTGAAAAATAATCCCGTTGTTGAAGTTCTTTCACAAACCGAAACAGCAAAAAACCTGATGGAGCATCCGGTAAATGTTACAATAAAAAACCTCGGACTGGATATCAATTCAGAATTCGACGATGGGATGCCTTCCATTACTGCTGACGGTAAAACACTGATTTTAACTTCCCGCAGGCCCGATACCAAGGGCGGCGGTATTGATCCCAACACTGGCCAGTATTACGATGATATTTATCTCGCTACCTGGAACGATGAGAAAAACAAATGGAATGAAGCAGAGGACGTAGAAGGTGATTTAAACACTACAGGCCATGACGCATGCCTTAGTATTTCTCCTGACGGCAGTACTATTTACGTTTACCGCAACATACCCAAGATCACAGGCAGCGGCGATATTTTTTACTCAACCAAGCGCCCCGACGGCAAATGGACAAACCCCAAAAGCATTGCAAAACCTTTAAACAGCAGCTTTTTCGAAAGTTCTGCATGTATCGCTCCCGATGGCAGCGCAATGTATTTTGTAAGCGAACGTAACGGCAGCCTTGGAAATGCCGATATCTGGAGAAGCAAGAAACTCGGAAAAAATGTATGGGAAAAACCGGTAAACCTCGGACCTGTTGTTAATACGGAAGATGACGAACTCGGCGTTTTCATACATCCCGACGGAAAAACATTGTTCTTCACTTCAAAAGGACATGGCAGCATGGGAGGCTACGATGTTTTCATGACACAAATGAAAGCCGATTCCTCATGGACCGATCCCGTAAACCTCGGTTATCCTATCAACTCGACAAAAGACGATATTTATTTTGTGATGACCGCCGACGGCAAGAAAGCATATGTTGCAAGCCGCAAGGACAACGGTTACGGCGGCGCCGATCTGTATGAAATTGACATGACCAAATACACCTTCCCTATTAAAATCCAGGGGCAGGAAGCTACCACTGTGGAAACAGATCTCTCAATACTTAAAGGAAGTGTGATAGAATCAAGCGCTGCCCAGCAGCTGGAAGCCGAAATTATTATTAAGGATGTGACCAGCGGAAAGGAAACAAAACTGATGTCCGATGAAAACGGCGATTTTTTCGTGACATTGGCAGGCGGCAAGGAATATGAAATTACCGTTGACAAAGCAGGCTATAAAAAATACGACGAAAAAGTTACACTCCCTTTCGATAAGGACAAAACCTACACTCTTGTAAAACTTATCGTTCTCGAAAAACTGACTGAAGAAAAGAAAGAAGAGGAGAAAAAAGAGGACGAGAAGAAATAAACAGGATATTTCTATTACAAACTTTTTTTTATGCCGTAACCGTTCACAATTTTCGTTTCATTGACACATCGAAGTACTAACAGTAACGAAACTGCGAACTGTGAAATTCGTAAGTTCGTACAAAATCTTCTTACAGGCATGCAGGTGAGTTCTTCGCTGTGATTGATATTGAATGTCAACTTATGCCAGTTTGAAGTATATTTCCAGGCTGTCATGATTTAAAATCAAAAAAAAGTATTGCTTCATTTAAAAAATATGAAAAAATATTTTATCAGCTTTTTAGTATCCATTTTGACAATTCATTTATGCAATAAAGTATTTTCACAGGGTCCATGGGGTATGCCATTGCAAATTGCATACAGCACAAACGGGATAACTTTCACCAACAACCATGTTTTTCAGGATTCGTCCGGAGTTCCAAGCATAACAAGGGATACCAACGGAATTCTGGCATGCGCTTTTCAATGGTTTCCAGCACCTGTGAACGGGCCGCATTGGGACAGCGTTGCCGTTAAATTTTCTTATGACAACGGTTATACATGGACAAACCCAACCCAATGTGTTTTTTCAGGAATGCCTGCCAATTATAAAAGACCTTTTGATCCGGCAATTGTTTGTACAGATAATGGACAATACAGGCTTTATTTTTCTTGTGGCCCTATAGGAACTATGTCACTGGATACAAGTGTGAATACTTATTCTGCCGTTTCAGATGACGGCATTCATTACAATTTTGAGCAAGGTGCGCGGTTTGATGATTCACTTGGACCTGTTATTGACCCGTGCATAGTTAAGTTTAATGGCATCTGGCACTACTCAGCGCCCATTGGCGCCCCGGTTGAAGGTGCCTTTCATTGCACATCTTTGAATGGCATCAATTTCATAAAACTTTCAAATATTCCTTCAGATTCTTTCCATGTATGGGGCGGGAATATGTGCGATAACGGTTCTGATATTCGTTTTTATGGAAGTACCACAACTTCTGCCATCTGCTATAGCTCAACCCCTGATGGAAATTCATGGGCTTCTTACATTAACACCAATGTGAACGGAGGAGACCCTGCTGTGTACAAAGTTGATACGGGAAGTTATATTATTATTTATGTTGGCCCGCCTTATTCGGGTATTTCCGAAACCAGCTTACCAGGATTTACCTTGTATCCCAATCCTACTTCAGGTAAAATTTCTGTAGCAACAACTGAAAACGGCTCTAATACAATTGAAATTTCCAATGTGTTCGGGAAAAATATTTTTTCTGCACCTGTTTTTAATCAACAGCTATCAAACGAAATTGACCTGACCGGATTTCCATCAGGAATTTATTTAGTAAAAATTTATGTCGGAAGGAAGATCTATACAGAAAAAATTGTATTGCAATAACAGCTTTTACTTAAATCCACTCAAAAATGAAGCTCACAGTCATCGCCGGTTATGGCTCGGAGGTGAAAGAAATTTCACAATATGCTACCGTTCGTGAAATCACAGATACCATGAATTCCATTAACTGGAAAGACTTTCACCAGGTGGTGCTTACAAAAGATAAAAATAACTGGATAGAAGTTGGCGGAAACATAACTGATGACGGGCTTTCAGTAGTTTATGCTGAAGACAAAACTCAATATATTATTGTCGATCCGCCGACAACTGTTGAGCAGATGACCGCCATTCTTCTTTCATATCATGCTGGAGACGGCAGGTTCAAAACAGAAAATAAATTTGAGAGGGAATAAACCTGTAATAAATTTACACCAGAATCCATCAGCGAATATCCATCAGATATTTTTCCACAAACTCCCTCACACATCCCTCTCCGCCTTTTTTTGAAAGGACAATATTCACAGCTTCCTTCACAAGAGAAACAGCATCGGCAGGGCAAGACGATAAACCCACTTTTTCAATTACGGGAAGATCGTTCACATCATCGCCAACATAAGCAACATTTTCAAATCCAATGTTAAGTTCTTTGCACCAGCCTTCCAGCACTTCAGCTTTCTTCCATGTACCAATATATACTTTCTGAACACCTAAAAGCTTCGCACGTTTTTCAATGATTTTACTGTTTATTCCTGAACTGATAAAACCTACCTGCTTTCCTGCTGAAGTGAGTGCAATGATAGCCAACCCGTCTTTGGTATTGAATTTTTTAAACTCATCACCGCTTTCGGTAAAGTACATTCCTCCATCAGTCAGTACTCCGTCAATATCGAGTGCGAGGAATTTAAAATCAAAACTTTTCAGTGTATAATAATTTTTTTCAAGATTGTCGGCAATCAGCCTGTCAATCGGATAATTCAGCGCTTCGGCCAGAAGTATCATTTGCTGAAGGTCGGGTTCAAGCGCCCCGTTTTCAATTGTTTTTAGCGAATCAATAGTGATGCTGCACATCAGGGCAAGCTGCTTGTGCGACATCTGCTGCTGTTCCCTGAGGAACTTTATGTTTTTTCCGATGAAAGTCATATAAAAAAAATTATATCAAATTGAAAATAGCAAATAGTAAATAGCAAATATTAGATTTTTTCTGTGACCCACTCAATATTCTGAAAATTTAAATCACTGAATGAAATACCAATCAATCTTATCAACTTGTTCACTTGCCATCTTGACAACTTATCAACTTGTAATCTTGTCAACTTAAATGAATATTAAACAATCTTTCTGTTAACAGCTTTTGCTATTGGTTTCAGTGTTTCAAAAAGTTTTCTGAATTCATCATGATTCAGTTGCTGCGATGCATCTGATTTTGCTTCCTTCGGATTTGGGTGCACTTCTATCAGCAGTCCTTCCACATCCATAGCCATGCATGCTCTTGCAAGATCGGGCACTCCGTATGAATATCCCATGGCATGGCTCGGATCAAGAATGATCGGAAGATTAGTGTTTTCTTTCAGATATGCCACTCCGCATAAATCAAGGGTAAAGCGTGTTTTTGTTTCAAATGTGCGTATGCCGCGTTCGCAAAGCATAACATTTTCATTTCCTCCCGAAAGTATAAATTCAGCAGCCTGTACAAATTCCTGCAAAGTGCTGCCAAATCCACGTTTTAAAAGTATTGGTTTATTTGTCTTTCCGCATTTTCTAAGGATTCCGTGATCGTACATTGCTTTAGCCCCAATCTGGATAACATCGGCATATTCTATTACGTCATCAGCATGGGTGGAATCGCGCACCTCGGTGATTACCGGAAAATCATATTTTTCGCGTATTTCAGCTAACAACTTCAATCCTTCTACACCCATGCCCATAAAACTGTACGGGGAAGTTCGTGGCTTGAAACTGCCTGCCCGTATGGAATGCAATCCCAGTTCATTAATTAATTCAGCAGTTTGTATTATCTGTTCTTTTGATTCAACTCCGCAGGGGCCGATAATAACATAGGTATTCCGCGATGAACCGCCAATGGAATAATTCCCTATTTTTATTTCACGTGTTTCTTTCCTGTATTTCCTTGATGCAAGCTGAATATCGCTGTCGCAAATCCATCTTCCGTCAAGTATTTTGCTGTATTTGTCATCAACCGATTTAACCGAAGAAGGAGTAACAACAATAAAGAAATCATTTTTTTCAACGATAATTGCTTCGTATTTTTCTGCAATTTCTTCTGCCGCTTTAATTCCGTGGTTCTTCTTTACATGCAATATCATAACTCGCCTTTTATAAGGTTATTGAATTTGACTGTTCCTACCAATCTTTTTTCCTTATTAATGACAGGCATAAAAAGAACAGGAAAATCAAGTGTTTTAATTACAGCCAGCATTTCGGAAACCGTTTCATAATCGTAAACAAATGCAGGATTTTTGTTTATCATATCATCCACATCAATCGATGGAATGTTAGCGTAATTGCGCAGCAGGCTTTTCCGCACATCGGCATTCGTAATAATTCCCAGCATAATTCCATGTCCGTCAACAACAGTGGTAAAGCCCAGTTTATAATCATCGATCGATTTCAGAACATCGTAAAATTTATACATACCTGATGTAAGTACGGGTGTTTCTTCCATGTCGAGCATGAAATCGATGATGCGGTAATGCGATTCTATTTCATCGCTTTTTAACTGCAGCAGCGCGGAACCGATGAAGACGCTACGGAAAAGATATGAACCAATCACCACAACACTTACACCCATATTACGAAGAACAAACGACAACTCTTCATTGATGCCGCCATCGACATAAATTTTTTTGCCCGGGAACTTATTTCTGAACTGATTTATTTTTTTAAAATTCTTTTTATTAAACTTGCCTCCGCTCTCGCCTGGAGTAGTCGCCATTAAAAGCACAAAAGAAAATTTTTCTTTGAATGCATCGAAAACATCAATACTAGTTTCCGATACAATTGATAATCCAAGGTTCGCAGCTATTCCTTCAGGAACTTCAAAATATTTTTTCACCTGTTCGAACTGAAAAGTCACATTTTCAATTTTGTTTTTTGCAATCAGGTCGTAATATTTTTCAGGCGTTGGTGTAATAAGATGCAGGTCGATGGGCGTACTGCTGATTTTTCGTATTTCACTTATATCGTCAAAAACCAGCGGGTCATCGTTGCAGTCAATATGAAAATAATTAACATGATACGCATCAAGCTCATGGATCAGCGATTTCAGGTCTTTCTCCTTGTTTGAATATATGGATGCGGAGATTTTCATTCAGCAAATAATTATTCTATAATCAAGCAAATGTAAATAATTTCTGATAAATTTAATTGTTATTATGCATTGAAAGAGTAAATTAGTATGAATGGTATAGGGTAAATAAGGTATAAGGAAATAGTGGAATACTATGCTAATTATACCTTATTTGAGTATTTGGCATATTTGATATATTTTTGTCGTTAAGAATAAATTTTATGAAAGATGAATTGTTGAAAATATTAATTATAGAAGACGAGCAAAAAATGGCGCAGCTTATCAGGAAAGCTCTTATTGAAGAAGGCTATGTTGCCGATGTCGCAAACGATGGTTATATTGGTAAAAAAATGGCCATTGAAAATAATTATGATGCAATAATTCTTGATATAAACATCCCCCTACTGAACGGCTATGATGTCTGTCGTGAAATTCGCAAAATCAAGTCCGATATTCCAATACTGATGCTTACTGCTTTCGGCGCCCTTGAAAACAAATTATCCGGTTTTGAGGTGGGTGCCGACGACTATATTACCAAACCATTTGAATTAAAAGAGTTATTTGCAAGACTGAAAGTTTGTCTGAAAAGAAAAGAAGCAAAAAGTAAAGAAGCATCTGTTTTAAGATTTTCTAATTTAGAAATTGATCTGTACAATAAAATGGTGAAGCGTGATGATAAATTGATTTCTCTTACTGCTAAAGAGTTTTCATTACTTGAATTTTTCATGAAGAATACGGGCAGGGTGATCTCAAAAGCCGAACTTGCCGAAAACATCTGGGAAATTACCTTTGATACAGGAACCAATATTATTGAGGTTTATGTAAATTATATCCGTAAAAAAATTGACAGGGAGTTTTATCCAAAGCTTATCCATACTGTCGTAGGCATGGGATATATAATGAAAGAGGAATTATAATGAACATTCGTAAAAAACTTGCATATCAGTTTACTATTATTGTATCTGCAATCCTCTTGCTTTTCACTGTATCTATTTATTTCTTTTCTTCCGATTACAGAAAAAACGATTTTTATGCTCGTCTTAATGACAGAGCTGTAACCACTGCAAAACTTCTTATTGAAGTCAAGGAAGTGGATAGTCTGCTTCTTAAAATTATTGACAGGAACACTACTGCTTTAAATGATGAGTGCATCCGCATCTTTAATTTTAAAAACGAAGAAATTTATAATAGTAACGATGATGACACGGCAAAATATTCAGCCGACTTTATTAACAGTATTCGTATCAAAGGCGAGATCCGTAAAGAGTCTGGGCAAACAGAAATTTTGGGCATTTCATATTCTGAATATCCTAAAAAATATGTGCTCATTGCTTCTGCATACGATAAATTTGGTTTCAGCAAGCTAAGGAATTTAAGAATAATATTGATTGTCGGTTTTCTGGTTTGTATATTTTTCACAGTAGTATCAGGTATGTTTTATGCAGGCAGAGCGTTAAAACCTATTTCTAATGTTGTTGGTCAGGTAAACAAGATCACTGCTTCAAATCTTAACCTTCGATTGAGTACAGGTAATGGCAAGGATGAAATCGCCAATTTGTCTATTACATTCAATGAAATGCTCTCAAGGCTTGAAACAAGTTTTGAAACGCAGAAAAATTTTGTTTCCAATGCTTCGCATGAGTTCCGCACACCATTTGCAATCATTCTTAGTGAAATTGAATTGTCTCTTATGAAGGAGCGAACAAACCAGGAATATGTTGAGGCCCTCAGTTCTGTTGCTCAGGAAATTAAAAACCTTCACAATTTATCTGAGAACCTTCTGGAACTTACACGCGCAAGTCTTGACGCTTCTGCGTTTCAGTTTGCCCCTCTTCGCATTGATGAATTGGTTCTTCAGTCAAGGGAATATGTTTTAAAAACAAAACCCGATTATTCTGTAAACATTGATTTTAGCAATTTACCGGATGACGATTCATTGATTACCTTCACCGGAAATGAACAATTGTTAAGTCTCGCCTTTTATAATTTAATGAGCAATTCCTGTAAATTTTCTCCCGATAAAAAAGTCAATGTTATTTTAAAAACTGCTTCCAAAGAAATCACTATTAAATTTGTTGATAATGGAATAGGTATTCCTGAAAACGAAATTCAAAATATTTTTGAACCATTTTTCAGGGCAAGCAATTCCGGTGAAAGAAAAGGTCATGGTTTGGGTTTACCTCTCGTAAAAAAGATTGTTGAGCTACATAAAGGAAAAATTAAAGTTTCTTCAATGCTAAATCGTGGCAGCAGTTTTACAATTTCTCTTCCCCTCTGAATTTCTAATCAAATTCTAATTTCATTCTAACTCCCTCCTAATTCAGGCACATTATTATTGTGTCTTATTGCATGCGCAATTATGTTATCATTTTCACCATGAAATTATCATTTGTATTTTTCTTCTTTATTTCTTTAACTGGGATTTTTAATTTTCTTACCCCATCCCATAAATATAAAATGGATGTTGTTAAAAGGCAAATGTTAAATACTCCTTTAACCGTATCTACTATTGATTACTGGAAAGCTCAATGGTATAATTTTAAGGATGCTGCTGTTTCTTTCACCTTTGATGACGGATACCGAAGCCATTTTGAAACTTTAGCACCCATGCTTGAACAATTGGGCTTCAGGGGTACATTTTATATAATAACAAATTGGGTTGGAAAAGGGGAAACGCCATCATGGGATACTTTAACGGCAATTGCTGCCCGTGGCCATGAAATTGGCAGTCACACAAAAAATCATACGAATCTTGAAACCCTTGCTTTTAGCATGTATAATCTGCTTTTTGTTGACAGCGCCATTGTTGAAATGGACAGTTCCAAAGAAATGATTAACCGGAATATTTTCCCTGAAAAATGCGAAACAATGGCTTTCCCCTTTGGCGCAACCTCTTATAATGCCATCTTACTGGCAAAATCTTTTTATATTTCATGCCGTGGTTCAGGTTACATCCTGCAGCCTTCCACACCGTATAATTTTTATAATGTCCAGTGTAAAGGCATTTCACCCGACACAACTTTACTGCAAATGAACGCATGGATTGACCGGCTTCAATACACTAAAGGCTGGCTGATTGAACGAATACATGGCATTGATTCCAATGGGTGGGAACCTGTGCCATCTTCCCGTTATGCTTCACATCTGGGCTACGTTAAATTAAACGAAGACCATCTTTGGATTGACACATATAAAAATGTTATTAAATATATCAGGGAAAGAAATAATGCAAAACTTTCTTTGATTGATTCCACTCTTTATGATTATACTCTTTCCCTTACCGATACACTGGCTGATGATATTTATAATGTTCCTATTACTTTAAAAGTACGTTTAAAATCCGGCAACATGGTGAACCTTGTTTCTATTACCCAGGCAGGGAAGCAAATTGATTTCATTGAAAAATATGATAACGGAAAATTATACGTCACTTTCAATGCTGTTCCTGATGCCGGTGATATCAAATTCAATATTCAGAATGTAATTTCAGTTTTCCATGATAATGTCTCTTCCGATCTGATGCTGGAATGCTATCCCAATCCGGTCAATTCAACATCAATGGTTTCATATTTTCTTGGAAGAAATTCACAGGTTGTTCTTTCTGTATTCAATTCCGAGGGTTCTCTCATGAGTACAATTGTCAATGAAAAGGTGAAAGCTGGTGTCTACTCTGTGGAACTGAATGCAGATGATTTTCCGAATGGAGTGTATTTCCTGTGTCTTCAGGCAGAAAAGAAAAAAGAAGTAACAAGAATAGTTGTTGTAAAATAAATTATTTCATAAAAAAACAGCGACAATGAAAAATAATAAAATGGTCACGGGCTATATTTCCGATGCAAACATGACAACTATAAAATATTCGCTTTTGCAAATCAGTTCGGCTTTACCTTTTCTAATAAGAAAATCCGAAAAGCAGCGAAAAGATGCAATCAGGCAGGACGATAAAACTTTGGCTTTTATTGCAAAAGCATTGGAGTGCGCTATTAATAATCCAATACTGGTTACTGAAAGCATGAACATGGGTGATTGGAAAATTAGATTCCTGCTGTCAAGCAAACTCAATGATGTTTTAAAATTATTGACACCCCTTGTGCAAAATATTGAAGACACTTTAATGGAAACAGGAAACGAAGCATTGCAGGATGCTTTTTATTTCTTCAATTCCGTGCAAAAGGCAAGTATCAAAGATGCTCCAGGGGCAAAGGCAGTATATAAGGATTTGAAAAAGTCTTTTCCGAAAGATCTCGGAAAAAAAATATAAAGTGAAATGATTGTTTTTGTAATTATATAGAAAATAGTGTTTTTTGTTAATTAATTCTGATCCGATCATGTGTGTGTTCCGGGTTAAACAAATGATAGAATCGTCAGCGGTCTGCGAAATCAGATCGCTGACGTATCATTTTTCTTTAATGATTTTTAAAATGGGTTTTGATATAAACAGGAGCTATTGTTAATTTTTAATGATAATAAACAAATACAAATTTCAATAATTTAAAAAAAAATAAAAAAATGGAAACGCAAAAAGCTAAACACAACCTTTTATTATTTGTGCCTCTGGCATTTTTATTTCTGTCGCTCATCGGCACTATTTATTTTGTAATAAGAAGCGGTTCTTTTAAATCTGATAAAAACCGTTTGCTGCTCAAAAACGATTCTCTCATTTCAGAAAAATGGAAACTCAATTATAAAAGCGATAGTTTGCTGACAGAACTGGATAGAATAAAAGCAAACCACGATTCTGAAATAACGCACATGTATGCCGAGATTGAAAATAAAAGCAAGTCTTTTAACTATGACGCTTCACAAACTTATTATTATAAAAAACTTTATACTGATCTGAAAATTGATTATGATAAAATTAAGAAACAGGTAGATGAGCTTTTCACCGAAAACCAAAGCCTGAAAGAAGAAAAACTTGTTTCCGAAAATAATTACAAGGATTTGCTTAATAAATATAATGCAATCACTGTAAAAACCGATTCAGCAAAAAAAATCAAATGCTACGACCTTGTGGTGTCCAATCAGAAGAAAACAAAAAAAACCACTGAAAAATCTCGTAAAACGAAATCATCAAAAATAAGCTTTCTTGTTGCTGGGAATCTTTTTGCTGAAACAGGTTCAAAAACAGCTTACATAGTTGTTACCGATCCTCTGGGTAAAGTTTTCGGGCAACCGCAAAACGTTTTTACTTTAAAGGATGACTGGAGAAAAAATAATTACACTTTCGCCAGAACATTTGATTTTATTGGTAAAGATGTAACCCTGAACGCTGAGGTTAAATATACTGAAAAACTAAAAAAGGGCAATTACAAAGTTGAAATTTATATTGATGGTGTTTTAAGCGGGGTAAGCCAGTTCGCATTAAAATAGCGATGGTTTCTGCGAACATGTGTTATATGGCTCTCTGGTAAAGGCTTCCCCTTTTTTTTAAAAAAAATGAAAAAGAAATTAATACATATTAATCCTGTTTATTATTCAGGTGATAGTACAGCATTAGTGTAAAACAACAATACGAAATCAAAGTACATTTTGGATAAATAATTCAATAGGTTTTTTAATAAAGAACACAATTTTCAAAAAACGTGAAGAAGAAGATTATAAAAAAAATGTGTTTAATTTTAGTATGTATGGCTAATGTATTTTTTTTAAATGCACAGTCTGTGTTTGATGTAATAAAAAACTGGAATTACGGCCGTTTAGATTGTAATTGGAAAGCCATTGCTTGCGGAGATATTAATGGTAATGGCATTGATGAATTCGTCGGCATTAAAACCGACACCAGTCAACTTTTCGTTTTTAGTTCACCTACCTATGACAAAACACTTAAACTTACAGGTTGTTTAAAACAAATTGACACAACCCAAAATAACTTTGTGGGTATAACTGTAGGCAAGTTTATTGATTATGGTGACAGCACAAAACAAATTGCCATATTAAGAAAAACAACAGATACTGCCAGCTCCAATATTCTTATTTATAGGCAACTCGCTTATTCCGATTTCCAATTGGTGGCATCGGGTGTTTCGGGAAGTGCCAGTTGGCAATGGATAGCTTGTGCTGCAGGCGATATTGACGGTGATGGACAGGATGAACTTATTGTTTGTAAAAAAGACTCGTCTCAGTTTATCGCATACAGTATTACTTTAGGTGGCACTTTTAATGAAAAAGGACACATAAATAATGGTCTTAATACTAACGGTCCCGAAAATGATTGGCGGGGTATTGCTTGCAAAGATTTTAATAATGATGGTAAAGCAGAACTTATATCCGTAAGAGAAGGAAATTCCACTTATCCCGATGTTGTTATGTGGAGTTTTAGTTCGGGCACTTTTAATATCATAAAACAGTATAATCCCGGAGGCAGTTTGCACTATAGCTGGGAGGGAATTGCAACAGGAAAATTTAAAATTTCCGATAACAGCGGCAGTGATTTTGTACTTTATAAAAATTCAAGTCCGTTTTTTCAATATTATCATTATGATAATTCAGCTAATTCAATTGATGTAATAGGTTCTAATGATTATAACAGCGATACTGATTATCCCTGGGTAATTGCTGCCGGGAACACCAATATAAACAATTCCCGTGATGAAGTCATTGCGCTTCGTAATTATTCATCAGCAGATTCCGCAAACATTGATATGATAGGCGACAAGTTTTGGGGAACTTACGATCAGGTAAATATACAGGGTGCCAGGGATGCAGATTATAATTTCGATCCCGATGCCGCTGCAGCGTTTGTTACCGACAATAATATACAAACAATTGATTTTTTAATTTCAGAGTATTATGTCAGAAATTTTTTGGGGGCATCGGTTAAAGATCCTATTGACAACCCATCAATTATGGGTACGGAATATCAAAATTTTATCAATTTTCTTGATGCAACTAAAAACACTTCTATTAAAGTGTGGATAACTTTAGTTTCACCAACTGAAGCAAATCTTGGTGGTACAAATCATTCGGGTTCTTTTCCAAAGTATACAGGTAAGATAAAGAATACATCCGGTACTGTTATTGATGAAACTACATATTTTAATAAAATTCCGAGTACTGCTTTTCCAAACCCTTTGGATTTCTGGGACACAACTTACGGTGGGTGGTTTACATTATGCAACCTGATTGCAAAGCAATATCCAAACTTGACAGGTATTAAGATAGGTGACTTTAGTCGTTATGCCAACTTAGCATTTTTCCATACAATCCAACCATCTAATAAAACTTTACTTGAAGAAATGTATAATAGTTTGAAAGCAAACAATGCGAATATTGCTTTTATGCCAATAAACTACTGGACTGGAATTGCGAATGCTCCGGATATTCCTCCATATTATCGACCTTGGTGGGAACCATATGCAGATGGTTTTGTATTCCCGTATTGTAATATGTCCTCAAATCAATTACCTTGCTATTACGATAACTCAACAACAAACACATTTTATAACGAAATTTCTAATCTCAAAACATGGTGGAATTCTCCAAATAAACCCATTATTACCTCCATTTATGCACATCCACTTTCCTGTTTTGAATACCATAACCTGGCTTTGCCCGATCCATCCTATGTTGAAACATTAATAGATTACGGTAAATCATTATCAGATGGTGTAAGTATATATTGTACACAGGATCCAACCACGGCTATCGGATGTACTGTGTACACAGAGTTTTCAGCATGGGCTGATCTTCCGTATAATTGTGATATTACAGTTGACATACCCAACCCTGATATTTACAATAATCAAAACTTGGCGGATATAGAAAATGTCAGGGTTTTCCCAAATCCGGCAACTGACAACATTACTGTTGAATCCGTACAGCCGGCAGTAATTGAAATATACGACATGCAGGGGCGCCTGTTAAAAACCTTTGCATTAAGCGACAATAACATAAATATTGATATTTCATCATTCCCAAGCGGGGTGTTTTTCGTTAAAGTAATAACCAAAAAAGGAATTACAGTTAAGAAGTTTGTTAAAGAATGAAACAGAAAACATTTTTGCATTTCAATGAAGTATAATGTATTTAACTGTGACCAGCTAATGTAATTAAAAGAATAAATTAAATATTAATCATTTAAGCGGGGCAAGCCTGTTCGCATTAAAATAACGGAGGTGGTGCGAATGTGTGTTCCATAGTTTTTTGTTTTAGGCTTCCCCGCTTTTTTCAAAATGAAAAAGAAATTAATACTTATCAATCCTGTTGATTATTCCGGTAAAAATCTTGCTCTTTCTCCCGGCAATAAATATCCTCCTTTGGGGCTTGGTATTATTGCAGCATTAACTCCAAAGCATTGGGATGTTGAAATAATTGATGAGAACTATTCTATGTTTCATTATAGGCCCGCCGACCTCGTTGGAATTACGTCTTATACTGCCAACATAAACCGTGCTTACCGTATAGCTTCAATATTTAAAAAAAATAATATTCATACTGTGATCGGTGGTATCCATGCCACCCTGCTTCCTGACGAAGCTTTGAATTATGCTGATACTATTGTTGTTGGTGAAGCTGAAGAAATATGGTCCAGGGTGATCTGCGATTTTGAAAATAACTCTGTTAAAAGAAAATACAAGGGCAGTTATCACAGCATGGTTAACTTGCCTGTTCCCCGTCGGGATTTATTTCATAAAAATTATTGGCATTCAGCAATCCAGACTTCACGTGGTTGTCCGATGAGCTGCGATTATTGCTCAGTTCCTAAAATTAATGGAAAACGCTACCGCTTTCGCCCCTCCGGAGAAGTTCTTGATGAAATTGAATCAATATCACAAAAATCTGTCTTTTTTGTCGACGATAACCTGTTTGGAAACAATACTTCTAACAGAGAGAGAGCCGTTGATTTGTTTGAAGGAATGATTAAAAGAGGTATAAAAAAAGAATGGTTCACGTTTGCATCAGTCAATTGTGCCGATGATGAAGAGGTATTAAAACTTGCATACAGGAGCGGATGTAAGATGCTTTTTATAGGAATAGAAACAGAGGATATTGAAGCATTAAATTGTTCGGGTAAATATCTGAATCTGAGCAGTGCTAAACAAAGCTACAAACCTCTCCTTAATAAAATCCATAAACATGGGATTGGTATCATTGGTGGAATTATCTACGGATTTGATACGGATACCCCTCAAAAACTTCAAAACCGCACCTCTTTTTGCGCCAGGTCACATATTGATTCTTATCATCTTTGTACGCTCACACCATTTCCTGGAACGAAACTATTCGATAGATTAAAATATGAAGACCGTCTATTATACGATAATTTCCCTTCTGACTGGAGTAAATTTAGCTGGAATGAAATAGTAATTAAACTAAAATCTTCATCTCAGGAGGATCTTAAGAAAGGAATTATTAATGCACATAAAAAATTATACAATAAAACATTCTTGAAGTGGAAATATTTCAGGACTTTATTTTCAACGAAAAGTTTCAGTGCTGCACGTTGGGCTTACTATACAAATAAATTTATCAAAGAATCGTATAAATAAAATAATCTTTTAATAATCATCCTTTCATCGACAAAATACATTTTTAAGAATGGAAATATCAAACAAAAATGAACTAAAAGATTTAATCACGCTCCGCAATCGGCTTCTTATTGATATTGAAAATTGCAAAGACGATGAAACAGAAGAAATTATTCCCGAACTTGAAGTAATCCTGGCTGACTTGGATAAAAAGATCAACACATTAAAAAACAATCAAAAAAATAATAAAGTTTGATAATCCCCTCTATTGTTTTATCTTCGTTACATCTATTCAAGCATTAACTTTTCATGAAAATTTCAATTAACAAATAGTCAAGGACCATTCAAATGTTTACTTTGTGGATCATAATTATTTTCGTTGCTGGTTATACTGCGATAGCTTTTGAAAAACCTTTAAAAATTGACAAGGCGGGCTCTGCTTTATTAACGGGCGTATTATGCTGGACATTTTACATTATTTCTAATTCTTCCGGTTCTTCAGTTTCCTATGAATTAATGGAACACCTTGGTGATATTGCTGCTATTTTATTTTTTCTGCTTGGTGCCATGACCATCGTTGAACTCATTGACTCGCATCATGGCTTTGATATTATCACAGAATTTATCACAACAAAAAACACTCGCAGTCTTTTATTCATTATTACAGGCATATCATTTTTCCTTTCAGCTATCATTGATAATCTTACCACCGCAATTGTAATGACTACAATGTGTTCTAAACTTATTCAAAATAAGAGTGACAGGTTGTGGTTTGCCGGTATGATCATAATAGCTGCAAATGCCGGCGGTGCATGGTCCCCTCTGGGCGATGTCACCACAACTATGCTATGGATTGGCGGACAGATCACTGCATCTAATATTATTCTTATGCTTATTTTACCAAGCATTGCCGCTTGTATTATTCCTGCATATATTATATCCCTGCGTTTCAAAGGCAAAGTGATTGTCAACACCATATTGCTTATTTCAGATAAGAGCCAAAAAAAAGAAGGAAGGATAATATTTTTCACAGGCATTGCTTTATTTATTTTTGTTCCTGTTTTTAAATCAATCACTCATCTTCCGCCCTTCATGGGCATGTTGCTTTCCCTTGGCATTATGTGGATAGTAATTACATTGCTGCATTTAAAAAAACCCTCTGAACATAATAAAAAATATTCTGTTGCATCGGCTCTTCAAAAAATTGACACCCCCAGTATTTTATTCTTTCTCGGAATATTATTGGCTGTTGCTGCCCTTCAATCATCAGGAATATTAAAATTGCTTGCTGACTTTTTAAACAATACTCTAAGTAATATTTATCTTATTGGAACTTCACTTGGCTTATTATCGGCTGTAATTGACAATGTCCCTTTAGTTGCAGCATCACAGGGAATGTACGATTTGTCTGTTTTCCCTGCCGATCATCCTTTCTGGGAATTTATTGCATTCACAGCAGGTACAGGTGGAAGCATTATCGTTATTGGCTCAGCAGCAGGGATAGCTGCGATGGGTATTGAAAAAATTGAATTCGGATGGTATCTGAAAAAAATAAGTTGGATTGCTTTTATTGGCTTTGCATCTGGGATAGTGGTTTTCCTTCTACAGCAGTTTCTTTCTTAACCATAAAACTGTTATGGCTGAATTATAAAACAAAAGCCATAAATTATTTATTTTCAAATTTAATAATTTCCCCAATATTATAAATTAAAAAACGCCACCAGTTTCCCAGTAGCGTTTTTATTGTTTCTCCGTTTTCATGCTTGATGTTGAAAAAAGAGTTCCATTAAATTTCTATTTGTTCTTTTTACTTTTATTACCTTTTAATTTTTTATCATCCTTCAATAATTTCTTATTGTCGGACTCAATTCGTCTTTTCAGTTTTTGAATATCTTCCTCCGCAGGTAATTGTTCAGGCTTTATTCCGCTTTTCCCTAATAGGGTTCTTACATCCTGATTATTTTTTACATGCTCATTGGTGATTTTCTTTTCACCTTTCAAGTCATTTCTTTTTACATTAAAGTTGGTAATTTCAGTAGCCAATTGTTTGGCAGAAATGGTAATGGTAGGTAAAAAATCTGCTAATGGCCTGCTTTCAGAAATGCCTAATTTGCGTTTCATAGCACTGGTGTTGTTACCGCCAAACAAAGCCCAATCGCCTTTGCTTCGGATATTGGCAAAGCCTTTATTGTCAATGCCTCTTTCGTAAATATTTTTTGATAATTCGGTTTCTGCAGCAGCTAATTTTTCTCTTGCATTTAGCCGTTCCACCAAATGGATACGTTCTTCCAACAATTCCTGCTTGCGGGTTTGAATGGCAAAATAGCTTTGAGCAAAGGCAATTTGTTCTTTCTTCGGATCTCCATTTTGCGCGATGAGGTAACAAGCATAACGGGTAAGCATGATGTCATCTACTTCTCTTTGTCCGCCTTTACCCAATTCTATCATTTTGTTGATGTCAACGAAATGATCAGAAACCGCTTCGCCAGTGGTTTTACAACTTTCTTTTGCCTTATCAACTGCATTTAAAAAATTGCGCCAATCGGTATAGCCTAAAAGTTCCTGTAATTCTCTGGCAAGCCAATATTCTATACCGTCTTGTTCGCAGGCATATTCTTCAAAAGTTTTGTTGAGTTTGCTTATAGTTCCTTTTTCCATTTTTTATTGTTTATATCATTTTGTTGATGCCAACGAAATGATCAGAAACCTACTGCCATATATTGTAGCAGGTATTTTATGTTTTCTTTATTTCTTGTTAAATTTCACCTGACTATTAAAATCTCATTCCTCAAAATCATAAGTGTTCAGTTTTCCCCAGATCAGATCCTTCAACTGAACAAGACCTTCGCCAATATGCGATGAAATGAAAATATGCGAAATGCGGGGCAAGGTTTTCTTTATCTCTGCTTTCAGCTCATCATCAAGCAGGTCGCTCTTAGAAACTGCAAGGATACGAGACTTATGAAGTAATTCGGGATTGAATTGTTTCAGTTCATTCACCAGGATATTGTATTCTTTTTTTATATCAGCGCTGTCGGCAGGAACCATGAAAAGAAGAATACTGTTGCGTTCTATGTGTTTCAGAAAACGCAGACCCAGTCCTTTTCCTTCATGCGCCCCTTCAATAATACCCGGAATATCGGCCATCACAAACGATTTATGATCTCTGTATGCTACAATTCCAAGATTAGGAACCAGCGTAGTGAAAGGATAATCGGCTATTTCAGGCTTTGCCGCCGAAACTTTTGAAAGCAGTGTTGACTTGCCTGCATTCGGAAAACCAACAAGGCCCACATCGGCAAGAATTTTCAGTTCAAGAATTTTCCATTCTTCTTTTCCAGGTTCGCCGGGCTGCGCATATCGGGGCGTTTGATTTGTAGAACTTTTAAAATGCTGATTTCCCAATCCACCCCTGCCACCTTCAAGTAAAATTCTTGTTTCTTCATGTCGGGTTATCTCAAACTCCACATTCCCTGTTTCAGCATCTTTCGCAACGGTGCCCAGCGGAACATCAATGATAACGTCCTTTCCGGAAAGTCCGGACTTCTGATTATCCATGCCATTCTTCCCGTCTTCGGCAATCACATGCTTCTTGTATTTCAGGTGCAATAATGTCCACAGTTGCTTGTCACCGCGCAGAATAATATTTGCCCCACGGCCGCCATCACCGCCATCGGGACCTCCATGCGGCTGGTATTTATAACGCGCCAGGTGAGCCGAACCGGCTCCACCTTTGCCTGAGCGGCAGCAAATTTTTACGTAATCAACAAAATTAGCAGAGGACATATTTCAATTTAAGAAATTGCTTATTATACTTTGAGTGGTTTAAATTTATACATCTTCTTTAGAAGGTTTTAGGTTTGGGGTCTATAGCCACAAGTTTGGTTATAGGTTATGGTCTTAAGTCAGTACCTTTACCACTTACATTTAATCTACCGGCGGACTGCCATAAATAAAAAAACATTACTCTATTTTTTTTGTAAAGAATGCAAAGTTTTATTCTGTTTTATGAATAATATTCTTCTCAACCACTTCGCACACACTAATAAAAATATCATCAATAGTTCCAATTCCGTGAACAGAACGGAGAAGATTCTTTTTATGATAATAATCAAGTAAAGGTTTGGTTTGCTTGTTATATACATCAAGGCGTTGCCTGATCACTTCTTCGGTATCATCGCTTCTTCCCGATTCCAACCCGCGCTTTACCAGCCTTTTGACAAGTTCCTCATCATTAACATCAAGCGATATTACCAGTGAAACAGGCATACAACGCGCATTCAGCATCTCATCAAATTTTTCTGCCTGAACAATTGTCCTGGGGAATCCATCAAAAACAAAGCCTTTGGCATTTTCAACACGATTCATTACTGAAAACAACATATCAAGTACAATCTCGTCAGGCACCAGTTGACCATTATCCATATAACTTTTTGCTTTCATTCCCAATTCGGTTTTGTTTGAAATTTCACTGCGGAAAATATCGCCGGTTGAAATATGGACAAGCTCGTATTTTTCAACAAGTTGTAATGAATGCGTGCCTTTACCGGCACCCGGAGGCCCAAAGAGTATCAGGTTAAGCATAATACATATTTAATTTAATGACTTAATCTTACATAAATGAATTATTGTGAAAAAAAAGTCCAAAGCCCAAAATTCCAAGTCTCAAATCCCAAGATATACGCTACGATTCCACTTTGAATTTGGAGTTTGAAATTTGGGGCTTGAGAATTTTATATACTGTTTTTTTCCTAACATCAGTCAATAATCTTATATATATCGGCCAGGTTGCGCCCGTAGCCGTCATAATCCAGTCCGTATCCAACTATGAAATCATTTGGAATTTCAATGCCAACATAATCAAGGTCAATTTTTTTCAGGTACGCATTTGGTTTGAACAGCAGTGTGGCAATCTTTACATCGGCCGGCGCAAGCCGTTTCAGGCTTTCCAGGATATCCTCAACGGTATGGCCGGAATCAACTATGTCCTCAAGCACGATAATATTCCTGCCTTTAATATCATCACTTAATCCAATAAGAGTTTTTACATTTTCAGAAGTTTTTGTTCCAATGTAACTTGATAGTTTCACAAACGATATTTCACAGGGTATGTTCAGTTTTTTGAAAAGGTCGGAAGCAAACATGAAGGCGCCATTCAGGATGACAATGAACACAGGGTTTTTCCCGTTCATTTCCCTGTTGATCTTTTCAGCCATCATATCAACCGCTTTTAATATCTCTTCTTCTTTAATAGAAAGAGCAAACTCCTTGTCTAATATTTTAACTTTCTTCATAACCCTCAAATATTCGGTGCAAATATGTAAATGATTCGGTCTGACAAATCCGGTCTTACAAAGATATAAATTCAAAAATCATTTCACTGAATTCAAAAATATTTATTTTTGTTGTTATTATAAAAATAAAATCATGGAAAACAAAGAACCTAAAGTCAGCATTATCATGGGCAGTACTTCCGATTTACCCGTAATGGAAGAGGCTGCAAAAATATTAGAAGATTTCCGCATACATTTTGAAATCAACGCCCTTTCGGCCCATCGTACACCTGACAAGGTGATGGAGTTTGCAAAAAAGGCATACGACCGCGGCGTGCGTGTAATCATTGCCGGAGCAGGCGGCGCAGCTCATCTGCCAGGTGTCATTGCAGCATCCACACCCTGCCCTGTAATTGGTGT
>JAZDMF010000403.1:0-13285 GCA_043801235.1 Bacteroidota bacterium
TCCTGCCTCATGAGGGATGAATGTTATATTTTAAGCATATATTTTCCTGATGAAAAGAATTATCTGACACGGCAGATGATCTGGTGGCTTGTATTATCAGCCTTTTTTCTTTTGATTGTAATCATTAGCTTTTCTTATGTAGTAATGAACCTGTTTCGCCAGAAAAAACTGTCGGAAATGAAAACAGACTTTGTTAATAATATGACGCATGAATTCAAAACCCCCATAGCCACAATTTCACTTGCAAGCGAAATGCTTCTGAAGCCGAATGTTCATGAGTCTTCTGAAAAAACTGTACGGTATGCAAATATAATTTATGATGAAAACAGCCGGTTGAAAAACCAGGTGGAACAGGTGCTTCAGATAGCTGTTCTTGACAGGGGAACGATCAAATTAAAAAAGAAGGAGATAAAACTTCATGAAATAATTGAAGAAGCTGCCGAAAGTTTTGAAATGCTTGTGAAACAAAGGGAGGGGAAACTTCACCTTGAATTGAATGCAAAGCAGGATACTCTGGAAGCCGATCCGGTGCATATATTTAATATTATCAATAACCTTTTGGATAATGCAAACAAATACTCTCCGGAAACCCCTGATATAAGAATAAAAACATGGAATGAATTTAAAGGAATCATGGTAAGCGTGGAAGATAAAGGCATTGGAATAAGTCAGGAGAATCAAAAACATGTTTTTAAAAAATTCTACCGGGTTCATACAGGGAATATTCATGATGTCAAAGGCTTTGGCCTGGGCCTGTTTTATCTGAAAACCATTGTGGAGGCTCATGATGGCACTGTTTTCCTTCACAGTGAACTGAAAAAGGGCACCCGCTTCGAAATATTTTTACCCATAGTTCAAAAATGATTTATCATGGTAAAGGAAAAAGAAAAAATAAAAATTCTTCTGGTGGAAGATGATCCTAACTTAAGCCTTGTATTGCAGGATTTCCTTGAAATGCTGGGCTATGAAACTGTTTCCTGCAGCAATGGCGATGAGGGCCTTGCAGAATTCAGGAAGGGCGGTTTCAGCCTCTGCATATTTGATGTGATGATGCCCCGCAAAGACGGATTTTCACTGGCGGTTGATGTACGCAAAACCGATACCCAGGTTCCTATTATTTTTCTGACTGCAAAATCATTTAAGGAAGACCGCATCAAGGGTTTCCAGGCCGGATGCGACGACTATATTACCAAACCCTTCAGTACAGAGGAACTCAACTACAGGATTAAAGCAATATTAAGAAGAACTACTTTTGAAAAACAAGAAAAAGTCTTTTCAAACGAAACGGTTTTTAAATTCGGTATATATACATTCGACAGTATTAATATGATGTTGCTGTCGCCCGGTAAAGAGCAACACCTTACACGGAAAGAGTCGGAACTTTTAAAAATACTTTGCCAGAACCGCAACCAGATACTTACACGTGAAATTGCTTTAAAAAGAGTCTGGGGCGATGACGATTATTTTATCGGGCGGAGCATGGATGTATTCATCACAAAACTCCGCAAATACCTGAAGGACGATGCACGCATCAGCATTGCCAACGTTCACGGTACAGGATTCAAATTCATTGTTGAAGAATAAGAACCTGTTCAGATTCTTCATACCCATGAAAGGGTCAGATGTGAATAACAAAATCCGGAAGAATTTATAAACCCCGGAGGCTTAATATAAAGCAACGCCCCAACATTCAATACAGCTTGTGATGTTTAATTCAACATGCATATTTTATTCATATTAAATCCCTGCTTGCCGCAGGAAAGCCTTCGGGATTATATTTAAGAAACTTAATGTCTTTAATACTTATCAATAAAGCCTGTCACAGCACGCAAAAGTTCTGCAGGCTTATCAGCATGAACCCAGTGGGTAGTTCCGGGAATGCAGATATAATTTGATAACGGGAAAATTTCTCTGATTGCCGGCATGTCATTTCCTGAAATATAATCTGAGTTTTCTGCTGCTATGAATAATGCCGGAA
The DNA here is from genome assembly GCA_043801235.1 of Bacteroidota bacterium. Lineage (GTDB taxonomy): Bacteria > Bacteroidota > Bacteroidia > Bacteroidales > CG2-30-32-10 > DAOQAK01. The sequence goes on from JAZDMF010000403.1 coordinate 1,979, forward strand.
CATTTGATTTTCCTATATGTTCAACGGCTTTAAATATTTCATCAAAATTTTTCCTGATTGCCTCAAGGTTAAGTTTCCAGTTGAAAGTATTGTTGCTATTTCTTTGCACATTCTTCATCAGCAGTTGAACCACTTTTTTCTGTTTTATTTTTCCGGCAAGCGCTTCTTCAATTTCCTGCCGTGTTTTTTTTGTTGAAATACCGCAGTTTACTATTGCCTGCAGTACATCCTCATTTTGAATTCCGTATTTCCTGATACCCGTATCAATGATAATAATTTTACCTGCAACCCGAGGAAATTTTAATGTAAAATTCATGACCACCTTTCCGCCAAGCGAATGTCCGATCAGAACGGGATTCATGATATTGTGCTGCCGGATAAATTCATTCAGATCATCAGATAACACTTCATAACTGAAAACACCGGAATGCGGGGAATTGCCGTGGTTCCGGAAATCGGGTGTGAACACTGAAAAATTTATCTCCGCAAGTTTTTTGCTGAAAGTTACCCAGTTGTCGCACATTCCGAACAATCCGTGAAGAATAATTACAGGCCTTCCTTCGCCATATTGACGGTAAAACAATTCCATCGTTTATGGCTTCAGTTGTCTCAGATATAACTGAATGGTATTCTCAAGTCCCAGGTAAATTGAATCACATATTAATGCATGGCCTATTGAAACCTCCAATAATCCGGAAATGTTTTCAGTAAAATATTTCAGGTTGTCAAGATTCAGATCATGTCCGGCATTCAGCCCCAATCCCGTTTCTGCTGCTGCTACTGCTGCTGAAATGTATGGGGCAATGGCTTTTTCTTTATTCTCAGGAAAAAAAATCGCATAACTTTCAGTATATAATTCAACCCTGTCCGTTCCTGTTTTAACCGCATTCCTGATGAAATTCACATTGGCGTCAATAAAAACCGAAACACGTATTCCATTACTTTTAAATTCACCAATCACTTCTTTCAGAAACGATTCATTTTTCACGGTGTCCCATCCTGCATTCGAAGTAATAGCATCGGGGGCATCGGGTACAAGTGTTACCTGATGCGGTCTCACCCTGCAAACAAGATCAATAAATTTTTTATCGGGATAACCTTCAATATTGAACTCAGTTTTAACCAGAGGTTTCAGGTCAATCACATCCTGATAGCGGATATGTCTTTCATCGGGGCGCGGATGCACGGTTATTCCCTGCGCTCCATAACGTTCGCAATCCATTGCGGTTTTCAGCACATCGGGCAGATTGCCACCGCGGGCATTGCGGAGGGTTGCAATTTTGTTGATGTTTACACTAAGGTGAATCATTTAATTTTATTTCAAAAGTAAAAAAGATTAATATAGAATATTCAAGCCTCTTCAATTATTATTGAATTTATTTATCGTTTTACTATAAATTTCAAAACAAACAAAAAAGAAACCCCCGTAAATACAGGAGTTTCGCTTAATAAAAATTTGATGGTGTTTACCGCCCTTAAAATATTGCTACAATTTGGGAGGCCGTTTGCCTTTTCTGCCTCCCGGCTTGGGCGGCTGGAAACCGTAATCCTTTAATACCTGGCTGCGCAGGCCATGGAAACCCTGGAGTGTCCGCTGCGCCGCTGCTATTTTTTCTTCCCCTTTTTTTAATTGAGCTTCGTAATCCTTATGTAGCTGGTCGGCTTTCGACTGGGCTTTTTCATACGCCTCGCGTATGTTTTCAAGGTTTTGTTTCTGCGTTCTTATATCCTGTTCGTTCAATGTGAGCGGGAAATTAGGTTCTGCATTATGAATATGTACGCCATCGGCCAACGCTTCAAGTCCTTCGGCAGTTTTTGCATATTCTTTGCTTTCGTTTGTTGGCATAATCTTATGTTTTTAGAATTTATTTAAAATAAAAACGCTTCCGGTCTTCAAAACATTGTGTAAATAGTATATTTTTTTGAAAAATTAACAAAATGTCAAAAAACACATGTCACTTCCCAAATTCCCGAAAGGTTCTTACTTAAACTTTTTATGAAAAACGCTGAGGGAAACTGAATAAACTATGACTTTTTCATGAAAAACCCAGAGGTAATCCGAATAAACTATCACTTTTTTATGAATAACTCGGAGGTAACTATAATAAACTATGACTTTTTCATGAAAAACCCGGAGGTAAGCCGAATAAGCTACAACATTTTCTTGAATAACTTGCTCCGAACTATATATACCATGCAGGGAATTACAGTTTCCTTGCCCCGAACTATCGTAACCCGATAGAAAACCATGAAATATTCCGAAAATACTGCGGAAGGGATAAAATTACTCCTTTCATTCAAAGCCCCAAGCCTAATGCACCTGCCCTCATGGAATTTGGAATTTTGAATTTGGTTCTTTGGGCTTCATTTATTTTATCACCACAATCTTATCCGCTGCTATTTGCTTGTTGCCTGCAATGGCGCGGTAAAAGTAAATACCTTCATTGAGACCGGAACGGGAAATTGAAAAAGTATTTTTACCACTATATAACGAGTAGCTGAATAATTTTTCCCCTATCATATTGTAAACCTCGAATGTGCCGTTAGTGTTTTCAGGAAGTTCATAGGCTATCTGCATATTGCCGTTTTTAGAATTTTTATTTTTAAAAACTATAACCAATAGTTACACCACCTCGTATTCCTAAACTAATATATTTGAGAGGTAGTTCAAAAGAATCTTTTTCCCATGGCAAATTATAATACTTTCCTGTACCATTATTATTATATATCAGTTGCGGACCAAAGAAGGCATCAATAGTAATTTTATTAAATGTTTTCAGTAGTCCTAAGGTTATTCCTGTTTTAAATGAATTAATTTTAAAAGAATAAATAAAATCCTCAGCTGTATTTGAGAAATTGAGATGCGAATACCTGAAAAATGGTGAATAATAAAAAAAGAAATAATTATTTTTTTTGTGAAAACTAGAAAAATAATGCCGGAAATTTATTACAGTCATAAAGCCTGTGGCCTTTGGTATCATTCCTGAATCAAGTTCATTGTTATCCGAAAATATAAATTTATTTTTCAGGTTATATTTAAAATTCGCAGAAATTTCCAAAGAATTTTTTTGACCAATAAATCTTTCATATGAGATGGTATAGCTTCCCCAATACATTCCCCATGGATTAATCTTTATTATGTTCTTGGGTAATGAATCAAAGGAGTTATTCTTCTGTGCAAGACAGCTATTTCCAAATATTATAAGAACCAGAAAAAACAGTAAACTGTATAAATATTTTTTTTTCATATCACATAAATTTCCAAAACAAATTATACTGCGAATAGAATAAATTTACTCATTCTTCATTTTAGCCCAAAGCCCATTTCGCAAGTCCCCTTTGAATTTGGGGCTTGGGATTTGGTTCTTGGGTCTTCATTTACTTTATTACCACTATCTTATCGGAAGCTATTTGTTTATTTCTTGAATATGCTCTGTATATATACATTCCTTTATCAAGCGTTTCACTGGTAATAGTAAATGTATTCATGCCACTGAATAATGGAAAATTAAATAATTCTTTTCCAAGTAAATCATACAGAATAAATGTACCTGTTTCACTTTCAATTAAATTATAATTCACACTCATATTCCCATTGTTCGGGTTAGGATATACGCTTAAAGAATCTTTTTCTTTTGGCAATGAATTTAATATAATGTTGTCGTTTGCTTCAGCATAGGTGCTATCATTATTTTGATTGCTTTCCTTCCACGATATCCAAATATCATAACACCCTATATCCTCAGAAATCATAGCCTGAAAGTAAGCGCCTGCTTCAACTTTAAAACCTGGCTTTAAAATAATTGAGTTTTTTGCTTTATAGGTTCCATATGCAGGAGTATTATTTGAAGGCATATTTACAACATAATTATGAAACTTTGCATTTGATTCAATATTTGTTTCAGAGGCAACATATACAGGGTATGAAGCATCACCAATAACCCCAACCATTGGCATATGTATTGGAAATTCTACGCCATCAAGGGGTCTTGTATTATATTCAAAAGAATTTCCTGTTACTATGCAATATAAATTTAAAAGCAGCATATAATCCAATCCATTATAATTGCCATAAAACAAAGAGGGACCACCATCCCCTTGTTGATCAAGATCACAATGCCATCTATAGGACGTACACCAGCCACAGCATGCTTTCTCATATGAATATCTGTATGGACCTTCACAAGGCGCATAGCTTATTTGATCAAACGCATCATCCATAATATTTTCCACGTAATAATTATCGTAATTATCATGAAGAACAGCTCTTAATAGCAGATAGAAAGTAGCCCAACCAAAATCGTGTGAGTTAGTTACATCTTTTAAATCATAATATGACCAAAGATCGGCTATAGCAGCTAATGAAGACATCATCCAACAATTACTTGAACTTGTTTTAGCATTATTTGGGACAAATTGTGTTTCTGCAAGCACATTAGCATTGAATTCTGACCATTTGTCCTTACCCGTTATTGCTTCCCCTGCAGAAGCAAAACCCCATGAAAAAGGCCATGTATTTCCGCCATGGTCCTGATCAAGTAATACACAACCGGGTTCATAGATACGCCAATTATTCTGAATAGTACCATCGGAACAACTATAGGGGTCTGAACCAAGATATTTAATAATTAGTTCTGCAATTTCCTGTGCCTTATCGTGTAAATCGAAAGCTGTTACTAAAGTACCGTCATTTTTGTAAACAGTTAAGCCTTGCGGAACTAAATGTGCAACAAGCGCCAAACCGGTTAATATTCCTATTGCCTGATCCTGGCTCATGGGTTCACAATTGTGCTCCCATCCAGATGGTGTGACAGATTCAACAAATCCTGGTTGACCTGGAACTAAACCCGCAAATCCAGAAGAGGTACCATTATCATACCAGTGATTATCTTTATAATTCAAACCTTCATTAAACGTTTGTAAATGGTTATCGAGTGCCATAAAATAATCAGGATTTGGTGTAATAGGACTTGGACAAGGTATATAACCAGTTGTGTAAGAAAAATATGATCTCACAAAAAAGCCATCATAATAATTATGAGGCTTTTCATAACAAAGCATTTCACATTTATCCATGTGTTCAATATATGCATTTAACGCATAATACATGTCAGTTAGTGTTTTATTATAATTTGCATTTTGATCGGAAAGTAATTTATATTCAGTAGCCAGAACACCAAGATAATAACCGAGATATACAGCTTCTTCCTGAAAATCTAAATTCGATGCCCCACAAACAGTATTGACATCATCATCATTTAGCTGTCCATAATTAATCGTATTTCTTATACCCGCAATAAGTCCTCCGCCGTATGTATCACCGGGTACAACAAAATATTTTAGTCTTTCGCGGTAATGCCAGTATTTTGCAATAGCTGTTGCAATAGGAGAATCGTTAAGTTTTATTGATTGAGCATAAATTTTTACTGGATAAACAACAATAAAAATTAATACTAATAACACTATTGATTTTATATAATGATATTTTTTCATGACATGAATGTTTTAAATTTTCAAAATGAAAATAATTAAATAGATAACAATTATTGTAAGCACCAACTTCGCCCCATATTTGTACTAAATCCTACTATCCCTTCGTTAATTGAATAATAAGTCGTACTCATATATTCAGCACTATCTGACGGAAGTTGCATATTTGTATAATCTAACTTATAGACTGAAAAGTATTTTTTATTAATTATTGATACCGAATCGTATTTCGTGAGATTTGAACCATTTGATATTTCATATAAATTCCCTTCCGAAAACCCACATCTTCCTCCGCCTCCAAAAATTTCAGTATCATTTTGCACATTTATCCAATATTGTAAAATCATAATAGGTGTTGCAAAATCCATTTGAAATGAAATATTATTTGGTTGTGATGCTATATGATTTTGTTCGACTAAATAATAATCGTATTTGTCAATGTTATATTGACCATTAACACCATCTTCATACAATCTATTATAATTACTGAAGCGAGAGGTTATAAAATATTTCATAGTGTCTCCTAAACTATCAGTAAAAATTAAGGTTTCATAACCCTTATATGGAATAATATCCAGAGCTTCCTCAGTAAATTCAATAGTACCAAGGCATCTTCCTTTTTTGCATTGTTCAAAAAGAAGAGTGCAGAAAAGAATAAGAATTAAAGAAAAGAATAAACGTTTCATATTATTTAAGGTTATCAATTTACATATTCGGTTAATTATAATTAATAGTATTTCTTATTCCAGCCACAAGCCCTCCTCCAAAGGTACCATTAGGCACAACAAAATATTTCAACCTTTCGCGATAATGCCAGTATTTAGCGATAGCTGTTGCAATAGGTGAATCGTTAAGTTTAATATACTGTGAAAATAAGTTAAATGGGAAAACAATAATAAAAGTTATCATCAGTAATCCTATTGAATTTATTTTATAAGATTTTTTCATAGATTGTATGATTTATATATTTATTATAATAACTATTGTAAACACCAAGTACTGCCATTACCAATGCCTCTGATAGTCTTTATCCCAACCACACCCTGTTGAATTGAGTAGTAAATATGCCTATACATTTCCGTGCTATCTGTAGAATTTGCCCATCCATCCAGATCGTAAACGGAATAAAATTTTTTATTTGTAATTACTAATGAATCATAATAAGTTATACCACTAAACCAACCACTGTTTAATTGCAATAGTTTACTTGAATCATATAACCATTCACCGGAAAAAACCCCTTCTATTTCAGGGTGAGATGATATTTTAAATCTATCAATTCCAAAAACAATTTGTAGGGGTGTTTCATAAGGAAAAGGGAAATATAAATAAATATTGATTGGTTTTATATTACAGTATTCAGTTTTATAATAATCACCACTTTCTGGTACATATTTATTAATAAAGATATAGGTCGGTTTTTCAATAGTAAAATCTATTGTATCTCCGGTTGTGTCAGCAAAAACAAGGTGTTCACCGCCCTTATAAAGAATAATGTTTTTTCCTTCTTCGGAAAATTCAATTGTACCCAAAAATTTTCCTTCTTTTTTGCATTGTTCAAAAAGTGAAATGCAGAGAAGAATTAGAAACAGAAAAAAGATTAAGCGCTTCATATTACTTTTTATTTATTTTCACAACTGTATGTTTAATATTATAAGAAATATTTTATCCATCATTATTTCTTATTTTAATTCCTGAATCTCTTTTTTTAATTCCTCATTTTCTTTTTTCAACTCTAACATCATATTGTATAATTGTTGAATATATAATTCATGTTCTTCAATATTCTTAGTAATACCTTCCATTGTATTTGTAACATCAAGTCCATTTTCAGTTATTTGATTGGCGGTCATAATACCAGGCAGATGTTTATTTTCTTTAACGAATTGTATTCTTTCTTCTAATGTCATCAAATTATAGTTTTCATCAAATACATAGTCACACCAATCATCCTGTGTAATTGTAAACGTTGGCGTTCCGCATGAATTTAACTCAAGTTTCATCGGGTATTTAACACTAGCTGTTATGTCAGTACCATTTGATGTCATCCAATACCAACCGCTTGAGGTTACACCATAACCTAAATATTTTCCGCAATCAGCTTCATCAGTAGTTATCCATGCATGTGCAAGCGGTGTTTTAATAGCAATATGCCAGTTAGCATTAGTCCATTGTGTATTGGTATTATTTATAAGAATATTCCCGTTTAAAATATCAAGTTTTGCCTGGGGATCGCCAGTACCGATTCCAACATTCCCGTTATCTTTGAGGAAAAGAAAGTAATTTCCAAATCCGTTACTAAGCCATGGTTTCCAGAAGTTAAGCCCCCCTGCAGTTTTTTCGTATTCAATAGCCCATTGCCCATACAAGGTTTGTGTTGTTGGGGACGACTGCCCGAAGAAAATAGAATTTGTTCCCATTATGGCAATATGTCCATTAACCTGAAGTTTAGTACGCGGGTAGTGAGTTCCCATCCCTATATATCCGCCTTCAGTCAATGTCATAACGTTATAATTATTAATGCCATCATCAGTCTTAACATGAAAATTCAAATATTTCTCAGTTCCGCTTGCAGCTAAGTCCCAATATACATCCCTGCTTGGAAAATTAGGACCATGACCAATTACGTTATCTTCTATTCTTAATATGGTAGTGCCTGTTGATGTTTCAGATCCATCATCTATTTCTGTAGAACCTGTCGGCCCACTTGGCCCGTAGGGGCCGATTGATTCCATTATTCCAGTTGCACCAGTTGCACCAGTTGGACCTATAACTCCAATATTTGTATTCCCTTTAATATGTAGTTTGATACCGTTATCAACAGAAGGGATAGTCCCAATCCCAACTCTACCGTCATCAGTCAAGGTCATAACACCGCCATCATAATCGGGCGTTAAAAATTCTAATTTATCTTTACTTACTTGTAAATCCCAAATTGTAGATGCAAAACCAACAGGCGCCTGATAACCATATTCAATTCTTAATGTTGTGGCTTGTGGTTGCGGGTCACCAGAAATTGGGTTAAAACCTGAATAAACATGTAATTTTTCCAGCGGAATACCAGTGCCTATACCGACGTTTCCACCAATTATTGTGTTATGAGACCCCAATATATACGCATCGCTACATTGAATTAATAAATCATTATTTCCGCTTCCGTTAAAATCGTCAGTATATATATTATTTGTCGTGTTTGTGTTATTGATACCATCAATAATAATTGAGTTTCCTATTTTTAATTTATTCTGCACATGCAATGAATCAAAATCGGTTAAACCTGAAAGTCCGCCTATAACTCTCAATGCTCCTCCAATAGTAATATTTCCACTTATACTTGCATTACCTTCAACAGTTAATTTTTCTGTTGGGTTTGTCGTTCCTATCCCAACCTTCCCATCATTGTTTGCATTGATAATTGTAGATTGTGTTGAGTCGGCGCTTGTATTACTTTGTATATAAAGGGCGCTGTCAGATTTGCTTTGAAGTACACCAGTTTGAACTGCAGTGGTTGCGCTCACCGTCTTTGCTGCAACATTTTCGGCTTCAAATTTTGCAGCAACAATTAATGAATCGAATTTTGCACTTTTTGATATCAGGGTATCTGTAGAAACCCTATCGGAAATAATTACTCCACCGGCAACAACCGTTCCTGTGACATAAGTGTTACCAATAATTTTTGCGTTTCCGGCAACAGTAAGTTTTTCAGTTGGCGATGTAGTTCCTATTCCAACATTAGCTGCATTGTTTGCATTAATAATCGTTGATTGTGTCGAGTCTGTACTTGCTTTACTTTGTATATATAAAGCATTTCCAAACTTTGATGCTATTTCGGCATTATTCGTAGCGCTTGCGCTTATTCTAAGGTAATCCCCCAGGTCGAATGCTTTTGTTGCAAGCATTGTATCGCTTGAGATTGAATTTGCCACGGTCAGTCTTTTAACAACTTCGAGTGAATCGAAAATGGCGCTACGCGAAATCAAAGTATCGGTAGATACTTTAGATGATATTACAAGACCGCTTGTGGCGATTGTTCCGGTTACTATTGCATCGCCAATAATGCGGGCATTTCCTGCTACAGTAAGTTTTTCTGTTGGATTCGTAGTTCCGATGCCAACCTTCCCCTCATTATTTGCATTAATTATAGTTGAACTTGCCGAATCGGCTGTGGCAGTGCTTTGAATGTATAGGGCCGCCTGAACTGTATTCGATGCACGCGCATTCACAGAGTCGGTTTGAAGGTTGCCTGTTTTCAGGGTGTCGGTGGTAACGTTCTGGCTTGTTACCCTTTTGCCGATTATAACCCCGTTATAAACATACAAGGTTCCCCTTATGTTTGCATTCCCGTTAACATCGAGCAATTCAATTGCTGTGTCGATGCCTATACCAACATTTCCGCCAATGTGTATTGTTGGCGAATTAAGCAAGTAATCGCTAAAAATATTATTTACCGCAGCAGTATCAGTTTTTGAAGCATTTACAACAGCCGAAATTATTTTACTTGCCGACCATAAGTCGGTAGTAGAGTTTCCGGCAGCGTTGATGCTTCTATGAATTTCAGGTTTATAAATATGAGCAATGGTTAGAGAATCATTATAAGCGCCGGCGGCAATTTCCAAAATAATTTTGCCTGCCGACCACAGGTCGGTTGTTGCGCTTCCTGCATCGTTAATGCTGCGATGTATAACAGGATTATCAAGATGGTTCTTAATATCAGAAACATTTGTGCTTACAGTTCCATTTCCCAGTGTTCCGGTAATTGTAACGTTTCCGGCATTAACCTGCCCCACGAAACTTGATATGCCATTTACATTCAAACTTCCGACAGAGGCATTATTGTTTACCTGCAGAGCGTCTGCAGATACTTTCTGTATAGCATATAAGTTCATAGCCGTGATGCTGCTGTCGGCTATGACATTACCAGTGGCATGAACCCGCCCATTAACATCAAATTTGTAAACTGGGTTAATGACCCCCAGCCCTAAATTTCCCGCTGCCGTTAAACACATTTTCTGCGTTCCTGCCGTAATGAAGTTTATAGGCTCTGGATTCAAACTCCCGAATAGATCGCCGAATGTTAAATTATTTCCACCCGAACTGTATTTCTGTCCACTCTGGGCATTTGCAACTACTGCTATTAAGATAAAAAAACAAGCCAGAAATATGGCTTTTACGGAAGTAGAAAATGTGTTCATATGATCGGATTTTAGTTTTTTTTCTTTTTGAAGGACATAAATGTACAATCAAAAAATCCGTATTCCAAATTTTGTGTGAAGTATTTTATGGTTTACAGTTATTTATATTGATTCTTGAAAAAAAAATTAAGAAAAAGTGCGATGTAAAGGAAAAATGGATACTCAACCGGATTTTTGTAAAAAAATTATGCCTTTCGCTTAAATCATAAAAATCTGTACGTTTGTGCGTTGTTAAGCTTAATTATCTACATTTGACACATATAAAAATCATATCATCTTAAAAATTAAATAAAAAGAATTTCATGACCGCAAAAGATATATTGACAAACGACCTTATTCCGCTCAAAACTTCCGATACAGGAGTTACGGCACTTGGCATGATGGAAGATTTAAAAGTAATGCATCTTCCCATTGTCAATAACGAGCAGTACCTTGGCATGGTTTCGCAAAGCGATATCAATAACCTGAACGCACCCGAAGAAGCGCTCGGGAACCATGATCTTTCCATCGACAGGTCGTTTGTTTACCAGGATCAGAATATCTTTGAAGTGATACGCATCATTTCTTCGCTTAAGCTCACGCTTCTTCCTGTTTTAGACAGTAAAAACAATTACCTGGGTGTGAT
>JAZDMF010000419.1:0-6101 GCA_043801235.1 Bacteroidota bacterium
CAAGGCGGGGAACAGCATTGTTTACAAAATAGCCTATCATTACAGCATAAAAAGTTGTATGCGTTTTTGTTTTTATATGCAAAGTGTCAAGCAATTGATTCCAGCGCATTGACCTTACAATATGGCTGAAAAACATGGCAATAATAGATAGCGAAATCCATGTATAATCTGCATTTTTAATTTCGGTTAAGCTTTTATTAAGGTCTTTTCCGCGGAAAGTAAGCCAGAGTAATACCCCTCCAATAGCAAGAAATAACAAGTATTTTAAAACAGAAAGAATTTTCTTTTTCACGAACCTATTTTAACAGGTTATTCTGTGCGGGAAAAACAATAGTGGGTTTGAAACGTTTTGCTTCTTCAAAGTCCATGGTTGCAAAAGAAATTATGATCACCACATCACCGACAACGGCTTTACGTGCAGCAGCGCCATTAAGGCAAATGATTCCAGATCCTTTTTCCCCTTTAATAATGTATGTTTCCAGGCGTTCACCATTGTTAATGTTCACGACCTGCACTTTTTCATATTCAATCATGTTGGCGGCAATCAGTAAATCTTCATCAATAGTTATACTGCCTACATAACTGGTATTGGCATCGGTTACAACAGCCCTGTGAATTTTCGATTTTAATACTTCAATTTGCATAGGGCTGCAAAATTACAAAATTTTTATATTATCAATCAAACGAATATTTCCGACATAAACGGCAATGCATGCATTATAATGTTTGTTTTTATCAATCGCATCAGCAAGGGTAAGCGTTTCACTATCGGCAACCTCGAAATATTCCATCATTATTAAATCGCAGGAATTTATTTGCATTTCCACCCATTTTTTAACTTCTGCAACGCTTTGCTTTTTTATTTTTTCCTTTGCTTCCAGTAAAGTTTCATAAATGAGAGGCGCTTTCATTCTTTCTTCTGCACTCAGCCGTTTATTCCTTGAACTCATTGCCAGTCCATCGTTTTCCCTGATTGTTGGGCAAGTTATTATTTTTATTGGCATAGCTAGTTTTTTAACCATGTATTTGATAATGGCAAGTTGCTGAAAATCTTTTTCACCAAAATATGCCCTGTCGGGTTTGATCAGATTAAAGAGTTTTTTTACAATGAATGCAACACCGTTAAAATGTCCCGGCCTGAACCTGCCCTCCATTATTTTATCAAGGCCACCCAAATCAAATTTTTCTTTAACTGGCTCAGGATATATTTCTTCTTCAGAAGGAATAAAGACAGCATCCGTACCCGACTGTTCAAAAAGCTCAATATCAGAATTTAATGATCTCGGATAATTTTTAAAATCTTCCGCATTATTAAATTGCCCGGGATTGACAAAAATGCTGCAAACACAAACATCATTTTCTGCCCTTGCTTTTGCCGCCAGCGAAATATGCCCTTTATGCAAGGCACCCATAGTGGGAACAAAACCAATATTTTTTTTCCTTTTTTTTAAAAATAAAATATATTGTTCCAGTTCAAATATGTTGTAAATGAGCTTCATAAGAAACTTTTTTTCTTATTTATAAATAAATCGATTAAATATTGCACAAATCTATCAGGAAATACTTGAATATATGCTAAATTTTAATTAATTTTGCATTCCGTTTCTCGTCAAAGACCAAAAACCAAACACATGGAAAAAACCAAAGTTCTTTTTGTTCAGCAGGAAATCATCCCTTATCTTAAGGACAGCCATATGGGAATTATCGGAAGGTATCTTCCCCAGGGCATACAGGAAAAGGGAAGAGAAATCCGAACCTTTATGCCCCGTTACGGCTGCATAAACGAAAGAAGGAACCAGCTTCACGAAGTGATCCGTCTTTCAGGCATGAACCTCATTATTAATGATACCGACCACCCTCTTATTATTAAGGTGGCATCCATTCAGTCGGCACGAATGCAGATTTATTTTATTGACAACGAAGATTATTTCCAGAGGAAGTATGTTTTCTGTGATTCATCGAATAAATTCTTCAAAGATAATGACGAAAGAGCCATCTTTTTTGCAAGAGGTGTTCTGGAAACCATGAAAAAACTGGGATGGGCGCCCGATATTGTTCATTGCCACGGATGGATTACAAGCATGATGCCCATATATCTTAAGAAGGCTTTTGTTGATAATCCGCTTTTCAGCGACACAAAAGTAATATACTCGGTTTACGATGATGATTTTGATACTCCTTTCAGCAAGGATTTTGCTGAAAAAATAATGCTTCCGGGCATTTCATCGGCCGATGTTGTTCATTACAAAAAGCCTACATTCTGTAACATCACAAAAACCGCTATAGATTTTTCTGACGGAGTTATTATTGGCAGCCCTGATGTTAACCAGGAAATAGTGAAATACCTGAACCAGATTGATAAGCCTGTGCTTAACTTCCAGTCGATGGATACCTATATTGATGCATACAATGATTTCTACGATGAAATTTTGGTAAACGAACAAGTACTAAGCAACTAATTTTTCCGTTATTTACCGTAAATTTCTAATTCTAACACATTTTACCTTGAAACGGAACACCCTGAAGTATGCGCTTTATTTTTTAGCGGCAGCATTCTTATTTGTATTTTTTTCAACTTGTGAAAAACCTTCGGAAGTGGGACTGGAAATACAACCTCCCGGCGACAAGCTGGATGTAGTTTATTGCGACACCATTTCTCTTGTAACATATACTGTTCTTGAAGATTCAATACGCACCGACGAAACATCGAACAATCTTCTGGGTTGTTATATCGATCCCGTTTTCGGAAAAAATACTTCCGGCTTTTATACCCATATAAGGCTTTCATCAAATGCTCCTGCTTTTGGCACAAATCCCGTGGTTGACTCGCTTATATTATCACTGGAATATAAAAGTTACTATGGCGATACGCTTTCGCCCCAGTGGGTAAAAGTTTATGAAATAGCAGAGGATTTTTATAAGGACAGTTCCTATTACTCTAACAGGGAGCTTAGCATAACAGGTGATGTGCTGGCTTCGAAAACATTTTATCCTTTGCCCACCGACGATGTTTATATTGGCGGCGACACACTGTCTGCACAGCTAAGGATACGCCTGGACACTACTTTTGGCCACAATATTCTGAATGCTGCTGCCGGTTCACCCCAATTGACCGATAACACAGGCTTTCTTGAATATTTCAAAGGCTTATATGTTACTGCCCTGCCCATAGGAGGAACAGGTTGTATCATGTCGTTCGATCTGCTGAGTTACTTATCAAATGTTACACTTTATTATCATAATGCTGATAACGATTCCCTGAAATACATTTTTGTGATTGATGAAAGCTCTGCACGCTTTAATCATTTCAACCATTCAAATTATTTATATGCCGATCCGTATTTAAGAAGCGAAATTTATGGCGATACAGCCAAGGGCGACAGCTTATTATACTTACAGGGAATGGCCGGTCTGAAAATCAGGATTCAATATCCTTATCTTACAGATCTTGTTAAAAACGGCAGGGTGGCAATCAATAAAGCCGAGCTTATTATTCCTGTTGAAGATTACAATACAAGCCTGGAGGATTTTGTACCTCCCGAAAAACTTGTGCTTATTGAAGAAAAAGACGGCAACATCCGCTTCCTGTTAGACCAGTATGAGGGCGCTGCTTATTATGGAGGAACCTACGATGCAACCAATAAGCAATACAAATTCAATATTGCAAGGCATGTTCAGCAGGTAATTGACGGGATAAAGGAAAACATAGGGCTGAGCCTTGTTGTATATACTGCCGACAGACCCAATAAAGCGAACAGGGTTGTAATTAAAGGGTCAAAACGCACAGAAAATCTGCGTCTGCTGGTTACTTATACCAAACTCTATTAACTCACTAAACATTGAAAAATGTAAATAAGTGCCAAGTCCAAAATTCAAAGCCCCAAATTCAAAGAGATAAATCAATTTTTTATAAAAAACATCAAAATCAGAGAGAAAAATTTTTTCAATAATAAGCAAGCAAATCATCCTTTTTCTTGTCTTGGGGCTTTGGGCTTGAAATTTGAAATTTTGAGCTTTTTTTATTCATTTTTTTTATTTTTGAATTATCATTTATTAATTATTTAATGTATGTGTGGAATTGTAGCATATGTGGGTCCGCGCCAGGCTTACCCCATTCTGATGAAGGGTCTTTACCGACTTGAATACCGGGGATATGACAGCGCCGGAATAGCGCTGATTGATAAAGAACTGAATTTATATAAATGCCACGGTAAGGTTGCCGATTTAGAAAACCATGTGAAAAGCCTGAACACCAAAGGCACTATTGGTATTGCTCATACACGCTGGGCCACGCACGGCGAACCTAACGACATCAATGCGCACCCGCATTTTTCGCAGAACAAGGACATTGCCCTGATACATAACGGCATTATTGAAAATTACGCTTACCTGAAACAGGAACTGCTGAACCGTGATTATAAGTTCACCAGCAACACCGATACCGAAGTGCTGGTTTACCTTATTGACGATATCCGTAAAAATGAAAATGTTGACCTGGTGGAAGCATTAAGGATAGCACTTACTGAAGTGGTCGGCACCTATGCTATTGTCATTATTTCGAAAGATGATCCCGATATGCTTATTGGCGCAAGGAAAGGCAGCCCTCTGGTTGTGGGAGTTGGGAAAAATGAAATGTTCATTGCTTCCGATCCTTCACCCATTGTTGAATACACCCAGAAAGTTGTATATCTCGGCGATGAAGAAATTACTATTATAAAACGCAATGGCGACCTGAAGATACTTACTATTGCCAACATTGAAAAAACACCTTACATCCAGAAGCTCGAAATACAGTTGAGCGCTATTGAAAAAAGCGGATTCCCCCATTTCATGCTGAAAGAAATATACGAACAGCCTCGTTCCATAAAGGACAGCATGCGCGGGCGCGTGAATATTGCAAAAGAAATTGTTGCGCTGGGGGGCATTATTGATTATGAGGAAAAATTCATTAATGCAAAACGTATTATAATTATTGCCTGCGGTACTTCATGGCACGCAGGACTTGTGGGCGAATATTTATTTGAAGAACTTGCACGTATTCCTGTTGAGGTTGAATATGCATCGGAATTTCGTTACAGGAATCCTGTGATATATGAGAACGATATTGTGATAGCTATTTCGCAAAGCGGTGAAACCGCCGATACGCTGGCAGCTATAGAGCTTGCAAAATCTAAAGGTGCTACTATTATTGGTATTTGCAATGTGGTAGGCTCATCTATTGCGCGGGCTACGCATGCAGGTTCATATACACATGCCGGCCCCGAAATTGGCGTAGCTTCCACAAAAGCTTTTACCGCTCAGGTTACGGTGCTTACATTGATGGCGCTTACCATTGCCCAGAAAAAGGGCAGCATTTCGCGATCACGTCTGAATGAAATAATTACCGAACTTGAAAATATTCCAGAAAAAGTTGAAGCTACGCTTAAACAGAACGATAACATAAAACTGTTAGCTGAACGCTTTAAAGATTCAAAGAATTTCCTTTACCTCGGCAGGGGATTTAATTTCCCTGTAGCCCTTGAAGGTGCATTAAAGCTGAAAGAAATTTCGTACATACATGCCGAAGGATATCCTGCCGCTGAAATGAAACATGGTCCTATAGCGCTTATCGACGAAAAAATGCCTGTGGTGGTCATAGCAACACGCAAAGGAACGTACGAAAAAGTCATCAGCAATATCCAGGAAGTTAAGGCGCGCAAAGGCATAATTATAGCTGTGGTTTCGGAAGGCGATACTACTGTAAAAGACCTTGCTGATTATGTTATTGAAATACCGGAAACAGAAGAAATGATGGTTCCTTTATTAGCCACAATCCCATTGCAACTGCTGGCTTACCATATAGCTGTTTTACGCGGATGCAATGTTGATCAACCCCGCAATCTGGCAAAATCGGTGACGGTGGAGTAGTTTTCCCTTATTCTTTATCTTCTCCATCAATCTCAGAATAATAAAGTGGTCAGTGGTCAATAGTGAAAAAGGAAGAAATAAATTCCAAGTCCCAAGCCCAAAATTCAAAAACCCAAGGGGTCTAGTGCTCGTATTATTTTCAATATTTTTCAATAAAACATTTAGATTTTTTTCTCTTGGGATTTTGGACTTTG
>JAZDMF010000014.1:0-6679 GCA_043801235.1 Bacteroidota bacterium
GGGTTTTCGGAAAATGCCATATTTATAATCAAGCTCAATGCTGAGGTTAACAAATTCTTCTTTTAATAAGGAATCAAGCCTTTGCGGATGAATAACCGAAATAATATTATTGCCAATGTTGCATCCCGGACTGCAGAAGCCGGCTTCATTTAATGTGTCATTTTTTTCATTTCCCAGCTGATTGATGATACTTTTTAAAGCAATACTGATGCGGTGTTCCAGCTGCTGTTCCTGAAGCTTTATTGCATTCCTTACCCAGAACAACTGCATTGAGACAATTCCTGCAAGTGAGAAACTTGCAATGATAATAATAAATATGATTGACTTTTTATTCAAAGTATTACATGATTTTTAAATTACTTTTATCAAAAATAATCAAATTAAAAGGTGCTGAAAACAGATTTAACATATCATTAACAGAAATTAACAGTGAATTAACTTATAGTATTGAAAAGAAATAACTATCTTTGTTGCATCAAAATTGAAAATAAAATTAATTGTCAAACTTAATAAAATAAAATATGAAAAAAGTATTTTTTGTAACAGTACTCATCATGACATCATTGTTTTTCTTTGCATCGGCAATGAATGTACATGCCCAGACTTCAACTACCACCACAACTGTTACCACTAAGGATAACAGCAACACAGGCACCACGAACACAACAACCACAACAAAACCCGGCTGCACTAAAGCAACAACAGGATGCCAGAAAACCTGTGCTAAAACCTGCGCTTCATCATCAGGTACAAATAACACAAAGGGCACTACCGGAACAGCTGCCGTTTCTAAATTATCAACGAGCACTGTTACCAAAACATGCTGCAGCAAGATGGCTGATAAAACAACCACAAAGGCTGATTCGACCAAAAAGGAATAGCCTTCAATAATATTATCCGATAAAACCTTCTGAAGTTCAGAAGGTTTTTTTATTTTTGTTAACCTGATAAATTTACATTTTTTTTATTTATGGAATTCAAAATACCCGTTGGAAGCAGTAATAAATTAGAAATGACTGTTGAGGTAAAAGATACTGCTGCCCATTATGGCTCCGGACTGGTTGAAGTATTTGCAACTCCTGCAATGGTGGGTCTTATGGAAGGTACAGCACAAAATGGCGTTCAGCAATATCTTCCTGAAGGCTATATTACTCTTGGCATAGAAATAAATGTAAAACATTTAAAAGCTACACCGCTTGGCATGAAAGTTTTTTGCGAAAGTATTCTAACCGCTGTTGAAAGAAAAAAATTAATGTTCGAAATCAAAGCATGGGATGAGAAAGGCGAAATAGGAATAGCTGCTCATACCCGGTATATTGTTGAAGCTAAGAAATTCATGAAAAAACTGACTCAGCAATAATAAAACATTTTAATCATCAGAACATATTATACATCTTGGGAATAATAAATAATTATACCACATATATTGCAAAAACCATCTCTGGTTTAGAAACGGTACTTGCTGGTGAACTCACTGCGCTTGGGGCATCAGAAGTTAAAATTATTAACAGGGCAGTGTCATTTTCCGGTGATGAAAAACTGATGTACAAAGCCAACCTATGGTTAAGAACGGCATTACGGATCCTTGAACCTATTAGTACTTTCAAAGTAAACACAAATGAGGATTTATACAATTGTGTATCCGACTATCCTTGGGAAAGCCTCATTACTGCTGACCAAACGCTGGCCGTTGATGCTTTCATAAGCAACAGTATTTTCAATAATTCACAATTCGTTTCACAGAAAGCGAAGGATGCAGTGGTTGACCGCTTCAGAAAAAAATTTGGTAAAAGGCCTTCGGTAAATATTGAAAATCCAGATTTAAGAATAAATGTTCATATCACTCAAAGCAATTGCAATGTTTCGCTCGATACATCCGGTGAATCATTGCACAAACGCGGCTACAGGCAAATTTCAGGACAGGCACCTCTTAGTGAGGTTCTTGCTGCTGGATTGGTGCTTCTTTCCGGATGGGATAAAAAAACAACACTCATTGACCCCATGTGTGGTTCAGGAACCATTCTATCTGAAGCTGCATTAATAGCAGAAAATAAAGCTCCCGGGCTTTTCAGAAACAACTTCGGTTTTATGAACTGGAAAAATTTTGACCGCAATTTGTGGGAAGAAATATATGTTGATGCAAAAAAACAATCGTCGAAAAGCCATGTGAAATTTTTCGGATACGACATTTCAAACAGGGCGCTGGATGGTGCTTTGAAGAATATAACAAGCACAGGCCTTCAGGACAATGTCAAACTCACATGCTCGTCCTTTGAAAAACTTGTACCACCAGTAAAACCAGGAACATTAATTTTCAACCCGCCTTATGGGGAACGATTGCAAAAAGATGATATCATTGCATTTTATAAAATGATAGGCGATGTTTTGAAACAAAGATTCTCGGGTTATGAAGCATGGATCATCAGTTCCGACATTGATGCATTAAAGCATATCGGATTAAAACCCTCTGCCAAATATCCTGTGTTTAATGGCCCGCTGGAATGTCGGTTTTTTAAGTTCAACCTTTATGAAGGAAGTAAGAAAAGTAAGTATCAATAAAGAATTCAGAATGCAGAATTGAAATTAATAGAAACTTATTGAAACGGATAGAAATTATTAATGTTTAATTTTAAATGAAGTTAAGAAATGACAAATAATTGTGTAGCGAATTGACAATAAATAATGCGAAGCTAAATGACTTAATAACGCTGTGAAGCAGCAAACTTGTCTACCGATAGGTAGATGACCATGAATGACAGCGGAGCTAAATGACTTAATGACGCTGTGAAGCAGCAAACTTGTCTACCGATAGGTAGATGACCATGAATGACAGCGGAGCTAAATGACTTAATGACTATTGGCTGATAACAAATGAAAATGAATAACTCCTTTACAGTTCCTAAACTTGGTAAATGCTGCGTGAAATCGCCTATTCACCTGGGATTTGAAAAAGGCGACGGCATTTATAATTATATAAGCAACGACGAAAGGGTGCTTTATGAAAAATCGCTTGAAAGTTTTCTGAACCATCAGAAAAATGGAACGACTCCTGTCTCCTTCGAAAAAGCAGGCCCACGAGAGATGATCTTTTTTGAACCTGCAAAAACAAAGGCCGCAATTGTTACCTGTGGTGGCTTATGCCCCGGATTAAACAATGTCATTCGCGGAATAGTCATGGAATTATATTACCGATATAAAGTTTCCAAAATTATTGGATTTCAGTATGGCTTCGAGGGCCTCATCCCAAAATACAATCACCCATACATGGAATTGAATCCTGAAACGGTTGACGACATTCATTTACAGGGAGGCTCTGTACTTGGCTCTTCGCGTGGCGATCAGGATGTTTCGGAAATGGTAAGTACTCTTGAACGGCAAAACATAAACATTCTTTTTTGTATCGGTGGCGACGGAACATTACGCGGGGCATGGGAAATTTTCAAGGAAGTAAAAAAACGAAACCTTAGAATTTCCATTGCCGGAATACCAAAAACAATAGATAACGATATTTGCTTTATAGAAAAATCGTTCGGATTTGAAACAGCATTTTCCAAAGCACATGATATCATTGGCGATGCACACAATGAAGCAAAAGGCTATTATAACGGAATTGTAATTATTAAGCTGATGGGGCGTGATTCCGGGTTCATTGCAGCCCATGCAAGCCTTTCCATGCAGGAAGTGAATTTCATACTTATCCCTGAGATGGGCGAATTTGAACTTGAAGGCGAACACGGTTTCCTTAACGTCCTTAAAAAAAGAATGGAAGCGAAGCATCATGCCATGATTGTTGTCGCTGAAGGAGCCGGACAGCATTTTTTCAAAAATGAGCAAGCGCTGAAAGACATCTCAGGTAATGTGAAGCTTAATGATATTGGCATTTTCCTGAAAGATAAGATCGCTCATTATTTCAAGTCGGTGAATATTCCGGTATCATTAAAATACATTGACCCGAGTTATATTATACGTAGCGCCGTTGCCGTAGCTAACGACAGTAAATACTGCGGACAGTTGGCACAAAACGCTGTTCATGGAGCCATGGCCGGAAGAACGGGATTTGTTGCAGGCATCTGGGGTGGACAGTTTACCTATTTACCTATAGAAGCTACCATAGGACAGAGAAAAAAAATCGATTTGGAAAGTGAGCTTTGGTGGAACGTGATGGAAGCTACCGGGCAACCTTTAGCTTTTAAGAATTAAGAATGCAGAGTTCAGAATGCAGAATTAAAAAATAAAATTAAAAGAAACTTATTGAAATTCATGGAAATTAATTGAAACTGGTTTATGCGTTCTAAAAATATTTTCAAAATATTAATTCTATTTTTAATTGTGACAGCAAGCCTTACCGAAGGCTGTAAAAAATATGAAGAAGGGCCATGGATCAGTTTTCGCTCTCCTGTAAAAAGATTATACAGGGGCTACACCCTTGAAAAATATACCGTTAACGGTGAAGATTCATTGAGCTTGTTTTACGATAGCTTAGGTCTTACTTTTCAATTTTTTTATAACGATGTAGATTATTATGATTTGTGTTCTTTAGTAGATTTTAGAAAAGATGGCGGATGGAGTAATTTATACTGGCGTTGGCGTTTGATTGATAGTGATACAAAACTTGAGGTATATTCTGCTAATGGATCGACCTATGGAACAGGTCCATTTGGCATTGACAAAAAACCTATTTGGGAGATTCTAAAATTTAAAAACAAAAAAATATGGATGAAAACAACATATAATGGTAAAGAATATTATATTGAACTGGAAGGCATTTGATTTCAATTTTTCCACTTGTAAATTGGCTGCTTTTAACTTGTAACAAAAAAAAATGGAACGCACCACACTATTTGCTGATGTATTACTCCCGCTTCCACTTCCGGGATACTATACATACCGCGTTCCTTATGAACTTAACGACATCATTCAACCCGGCATGCGTGTAGTGGTCCAGTTTGGGAAAAAGAGAATATATACTGCAATCGTTCGCAAAATACACAACGAAGCTCCGAAAGTCAGCGACATAAAATACATTCTGTCCGTTCTTGAAAATTATCCGCTGGTGAACGAAATACAAATGCAGTTCTGGGAATGGATGGCATCGTATTACATGTGCACGCCAGGAGAGGTGATGAATGCCGCAATTCCCGCTGCCCTTAAGCTTGAGAGTGAAACTAAAATTATGCTGAACCCATCTTTTGACGGTGACATCTCGGTTCTTACTGAAAAAGAACTATTAATTACCGAAGCTCTAACAGCTCAAAAAGTTCTCACCATCACAGATGTAACAAAAATTGCCGACCAGAAAAAAATTATTCCTCTTATTAAAACATTGATTGAGAAAAATGTTATTGTTCCCGAGGAAGAACTTATTAGCCGTTATAAGACGAAAACAGAGACTTTCGTAAAGATCACCCATGATTATCTTGATGAGAATAAACTGAAAGATGTTTTTGACAAACTGGAGAAAAAAGCTCCGAAGCAGATGGAAATAGTTATGCACATTTACAGTAAAATGCTGCAGGCGAAAAATAAACCGCTGCGAATTTCACGACCCGAAATGCTTAAAGCACTGAACACTTCAGCAGCTCAGTTGAACGCACTGGTGAAAAAAGGCATATGTGAACAATACACACTTGAAATTTCCAGGCTTGAGGAAATAAATGAATCAAACGGATCAGAAGTAGTTTTAAATGAATTCCAGGAACAGGCATACAAAGAAGTAACAGAAGGATTTGCTAAAAAAGATATCGTTTTGATACATGGAGTAACATCCAGCGGAAAAACTGAAATTTATATAAGGCTTATTGCTGAAGCTGTCAATAAAGGGAAACAGGTGCTTTATCTTCTTCCTGAAATTGCTCTTACGACACAAATTATAAACCGCCTCAGGAAAGCATTTGGGAAAAAAGTCGGTGTTTATCACAGCAAGTTCAGCGAAAATGAACGAGCTGAGATATGGAATAAGGTGCTGCTTAATTCACCTGATAAATCACCTAATGAAGTGGCATACCAGGTCATTCTCGGTGCAAGAAGTGCGCTGCTGCTGCCATTCAGTGATCTCGGACTTGTAATAGTTGACGAGGAACATGACTCATCATATAAGCAATACGATCCTGCTCCCCGCTATAATGCCCGTGATTCGGCCATTTTCCTTGCAAAAATGCATGGAGCAAAAACAATGCTTGGCTCTGCCACACCATCCATTGAAAGTTATTTTAATGCAAAGCATGATAAGTACCATCTTGTTGAGATCAACAAAAGATTTGGCAATGTGATGCTTCCCGAAATTTTTGTTGCCGATGTAAAAGAAGAAAGCAGGAGAAGAAGGATGAAATCGCACTTCACCCCTTTCCTTCTGGAGCATATAGAAGAAGCGCTGAAAAACAAAGAGCAGGTCATTTTATTCCAGAACAGGCGCGGTTTTTCGATAAGGCTTGAGTGCGATATCTGCCACTGGATGCCCGAATGCAGGCATTGCGATGTTACTCTTACGTATCATAAAAAATCCGATCAGTTAATATGCCATTACTGCGGATATACCCAGAATGTGCCCGACCACTGTCCTGCCTGCAATAACAATAAGATCCTGATGAAAGGTTTCGGCACCGAAAAAATTGAAGAAGAACTTCCCGTTTTTCTTCCGGGCGCCAGAGTAGTTCGCATGGACCTTGACACAACACGCAGT
>JAZDMF010000019.1:0-5535 GCA_043801235.1 Bacteroidota bacterium
TGTCAATTATTCGCCTTGTTGCTAACTCGTTTATCTCATCCATAAAATTACACATATCCCGCACACGTTTGTTGGCTATGTGTACTTTTATTATTTTTTATTTATCCGTTTGTAAACAATTATTATCAAATAAGAAGTTAAAAAAATGGAAGCAAGAAAAGGGACTAATTATTTTACAATGAGTTAAAGTTGATAATTTCCTGGTAAGTATCAGAAGGAATTGCTGAAAGAATAACAACGATGTTGTTTTCTTTTCCTTTTTTTAAACCTGAAAGCCATGCCTCATGGGGGTTGTGTGATATCTGAATTTTTTCTTCAGGAAAATTATTTTCGGCAGCTCCTTTTTTCAGAAGTGCAGTAATTTCGCCCTGGCTGCGGCCCCGGTCATCAATACCTTCATAAAAAATAATTTCATCATAGGTTTCGGCAGCTACTGCACCAAGCTTCATAATTTCTTCATCGTTGCGGTCGCCGGCAGCATCAATAACACCAATTTTTTCTTCTTTAAAATAGCTTAAAAATTCTTTCAGACCTTTAAAATTATCGTAATTGTGAGCGTTATCGAGAAGTACTTTAAAATTTTTCACATCCATCAGATTCATTCTTCCGGGAATATTTTCGAAAGAAGGAATAAATTCTGTAAGATACTGTGAAATTTTTTCGTTTGCTAAGCCATGAGCAGCTAGGCAAGCAACGGTGGCAAGAATCTGATCATATGTGAATCGCGCTTTTTCTCCGAAAGTCAAAGGAATATTTTTTAATTCCGCAATCGGACTTGCCATGGTTTTATTACTCAGGAAAATTTTATTTTCAGAAATATAAACCGCCATTTCACCTTTCAGAATGTGAGCCAGTACTTCTTTATTATCGTCGTATTTAGAGAACAGAACCGCTTTGCTGTACAGACGATTTCGCATTTCAAGAACCAGTGAACTGTCGGCATTAAGAATGGTAAATCCAGTATCGTAAACTTCTTCGGCAACTACCGATTTGGCGTAAGCAAGATCTTCCACATATTTTATGTCATCGGAGCCAACATGGTCATCGTACATATTAAGCACAATGCCGAAATCGGCAAACTTATAACCCAGTCCTCTACGTAAAATTCCTTCGCGCGATGTTTCAAGAATAGCGCAATCGATGGTGGGGTCTTTGAGAACAAGGTTTACATATTCAGGGTATGTCATATCACCTTTCATCAGGCATTTCCCGCCAATGTAAAGGCCATCGGTGGTTGTCATGCCTGTTGTATAACCTTCACGCGTAAGACAATAATTCAGCAGCGACACCATCATAGTTTTTCCTGCTGTACCTGTCACTGAAAAAACAGGTATTCTTGTTTTGGCATTTTCAGGAAAAAGAATATCAACAAGGTTAGCAGCAACATTCCTGGGAATACCTACTGTTGGATTCATGTGCATGCGGAAGTCGGGAGCGGCATTCACTTCGATGATGACTCCGCCGTTTTCATTGACAGGTGAAGAAATATCATTTGTAATAAAATCAACTCCGGCAACATTCAGTCCGATAACCAGGGCAGCGCGTTCGGCAAGGAAGATATTAAAAGGATGCACAAGATCGGTAACATCTTTTGCCGATCCGCCGAGCTTCATGTTTCCTGAAATTTTCAGGGATAGCTGTTCGCCTTGCTGTAAAATAGTTTCAGGAGTGTAGCTTTTTTCAGAAATTAGTTTTTCCGTGATCTCATCATATTCAATAATTGAAAGTTTTCCTTTATCGCCGGCCTGTCGCAGGGGATCGCTGTTTAATTGACCAATGAGTTCGCTGATAGTATTTTTTCCATTTCCTGTAATAAAAGGAGGAATAAGTTCCGAAGATGCCACAAATTTATATCCGATGATCAGCAACCTGTATGATTTTCCTTCGATGAAAGGTTGGATAAGAACTCTTTCATCGAGTTGCCGGGCATTTTGGAATGCAGCGATTACATCGCTTTTATTTTTCAGGTTAACTGCAAGATTTTTTCCGAGGTAACCTTCGCAAGGCTTTACCACTGCGGGTTTCTGAAGCTTTTCAAAAAAAGCGGTGGCATCTTCAATTTTATCGGTACGAAATGTTTCGGGAACAGGAATACCTGCATCGGAAAGTATCAGGTTTGTAAGGTATTTGTCATCGGCTGTTTCAACGGCTATCAGGCTGGTGTCGGAAGTGATTGTAGCGCGGATACTTTTATGATATTTGCCAGTGCCAAGTTGAACAAGGTTGTAAGCGTCAATCCTGAGAGTGGGGATTTTTCTTTTCTCGGCTTCATTTACAATGGCTTGGGTGCTGGGGCCAAGAAGCCTTTTTTCGCGGATATCTATTAAAGCATCAATCACAGTCTGTACATCAAATTCATTTCCTGTAAGCAAAGAATTAATAATGTTCACAGCAGCCTTTCCTGCGTATATTCCGGCAACCTCGTCCATGAAACGGAAAATAATATTGTACACGCCTTCTTCAAGCGTGCTGCGGGTTTTGCCATAACCAACATCCATCCCTGCCAGCGTTTGCAGTTCAATAGAGACATGTTCAATGACATGCCCTAGCAATGTTCCTTCATTTACCCGCAATAAGAATCCGCCTTCTTTCCCGACAGAACAAAAATGTGTAATTAAAGATGGCAATGTTTTTTCAAGCTTTTTCTGAAAACCGGGAATCAGGTTGGTGTATACCTCATTATACTCACCAAGGTTGATGCGGATTTTAACAACAGGGCCGGCGCTGAAATAATTGGCTCCGTGCATCAGCTGTATGTTCTGAACCTTCAGCGGACCCTCAGTGAGCGGATAATTCTTATATTCTTCAATTGTATCTTTCATGTAACAGGGCATTTCCCTCTTTGATGGTTCTGATTATATTTAACAATATTAAAAAATCAGCAGTTAATATGCAAACTATTTTTTCTTTTTTAATTCTTTCCAATAAGCAATGTACATTTTTTTGAAAGGCAGATACCATGTATCGTCTACAGCATATTTTTTAATAAGTTCAGTTGGTTTTTGCTCAGGGTAAGTTAAGTAATCAGCCTTGCATAGGTCAAAAGCAATCTTGTTCTGAAATGCAGTAATACTGCTATCGGAAAAATTATGTTTGCGCAAAATGTCAAGACAATAGAATGTT
This sequence comes from Bacteroidota bacterium, assembly GCA_043801235.1. Lineage (GTDB taxonomy): Bacteria > Bacteroidota > Bacteroidia > Bacteroidales > CG2-30-32-10 > DAOQAK01. Next base: position 3,124 of record JAZDMF010000019.1, read on the forward strand.
TTAGCGGTATTGTTTTTTTTATGGAAGTATTCAGAAGCCTTTAATAAATAGTTTTTGTCTTGCAGAACAATAAAATTATCGAATGCAGTATGCGATAATCCAAATTCGGTAAGGTTTACAGAAGAAGAGAAATTTTCGGCTTCGTAATATTTTTCAATGGCTGCATCATACGATCCGCTCCTGGCTGCAGAATCGGAGAGCGAAATAAGTTTTTGATATTTTGCTGCATTCTGATATTTTGAAAAACCGGTCAGAGCATTGACGTTATTAATATCACAGGCTGAATTTGAATTGACGGTTGATATGCATTTCTGAAAATAATTGACTGCTTCTGTGTAATTCAGCACAGAAATTTTCTGATAAGCATTCCTGTAATATTCATTATATTTTTCGCCAGCCTGTTTGCAATATAAAGCCGAAATATTATTTTCCAGATTAGTCAAGGAAGCCTGCAGTGCAGAATCCTGCGCAAGGCCGTATTTTTGTAAAAGAAATTTTACTGTATCAGAAATGGACTGAGCTTTTCCGGGCTCGTTGCCCCAGACATTGACAAGCCCTTTTTCAATATAGTCTCTGACATAGGGGTTTGCAGAAGCATTAATAAGTGAATCCAGGGTTTTATCGGGCGTAATCAGATGTTTTCTTTCAATATCTTTAGCCATGTTAAAACACCTCAGTGCATTAATACCTTCGTGTATTTTTAAGTATGAAATACCGTCGGAAATATATTTCTGATAAAATTTTTCTTTCATTTTTCCTGAAAGGGAATCGGTGGCTATGGCTACAGTAATTTCAGCCGAATTTTCCTGCTGGTATTTTTTTGCTTCAGCTATGATTTCTTCCGCTTTTGCCGGTTCATTTGTTTTAATGTATTCTTCCGCTTTTTTTATAAGTGATTTATATATGCCCTGTTTTGAAATTGTGATGGCAGGAAGAAGTCTGTCGCTGCATGAATTAATAGAATATTTTTTACAAAGGTCCGATGCTTTCTGAAGAACAACCAGCGCACTATCGAAAAGTTGTAAAATATTCAGTGAAATCCCATTTTCAGTAAGACCATTCACAAGGATGGAAAGCAGATTATCGGCTTCTTCGGAAGAAATTATGTCGGTTGAATTTTCAATCTGGTAATCTTTTGCCTTAACAATATATATATCTGCAATGTCAAGTTTGCCGGCATCCACAGCTTTTTTTGAAACTGTGATAAAAGAGGAATAGATTCCATATTTGGCTTTGGCTATATCTTTCAGAAGGGTTTCGCTGCAAGTAATAACTTTAACGGTATTGCAGAATATTTTGGCTTCGTTCAGGATTTTCAGGGCTTCATGATAATTTTCAGCAGCTATGCAAGCTTCGCCATTTTCAATGAAACGGGCGTTCAGGCTGTCAGCAAGCTGTATCACCTGTTTTAATGTTGACTGATCGGGGTTTAATTTTGTGGTAATGTTGATTAATTTCTGGTCTGAGCTATAAAGATCGTTTTTATAGAAATAAATTCTTGCCAACTGTAAAAAAGCGGGTGAATAAAATGGGTTAGAGATTGTTGATTTTTCAAAGTAAATCAATGCATTTGCCGTATCGTTTTTTGAAAAATATTCCACTCCTTTATCATAGTAAACTTTGTCGAGGGTTGACAGCATGCCATTAATTTTGTTGCGCATGTCTTTTATCTTAACATTAAGAGTGCTGTATTTATTAATAAACCCGACAGGATCATTTGAATATAACCCAAGTGTTTCAATATAATTCATGCCTGTAATTACTGCCAGCTCTTTTTCGATTTCCTTAAGTTTTATGTCGTATATTTTAATAAGATCAGCAAAAGATAAATTAATGCCATCCAGTTTTTCCTGCAGGGATGCAATAAAAAATTCCGAACTGTAATAATTATTGATGTATTGTGTTTTTTCCCTGAATTTAACCAGGCTGGAATCGTTGTAATAAAACTGTATTTTTCCCAATGTTACTTTAGGATTCGCTAGAGGTAATGAATCGGTGAATGTAAATGCAGCGCTGAATGTTTTATCGGTTCCGGCCTGAATATTATTTTGTGATATGCTATGCTCATGCAATCCGTCATTCTCTGATATAATAATTGAAATATTCGATTCATCAGGAAGCAGAAATCCCGTAATATCAAAAGTTTTATATTGAATATCACCGCTTGGTTTTCCGGGATTAATTTTGACATTAATATTGTATTTCTTTATTCCTTTTTTATTTGCTTTGCTGACATCAATGGCAGCTATTTCTATTGAATAATTAAATGAAACCTGTGTGTATTCAAGTATTTTCGGGATGCTTTTGGAAATTTCTTCAAGTATGGTATTATTATTTTTATTGAAAAGGGAAGAATCGTCAGAAAATTTCAGGATGAATTCTCCGGCTGATTTATTTTTATACATAGTGTCA
>JAZDMF010000036.1:0-6876 GCA_043801235.1 Bacteroidota bacterium
TTGAAAATAATTATTGCAAGTATTGATTTTTTCATATGAATTATTTTATATTTAATGGGCAAAAATAGGGAGATTTGGGTAATTTTCAAAGACATATAAATAAAAGTTTGATATAAAATCCGAACCTGTATATTTAAATCGTTTTTGATACATTTTTCAATGAAGCTTAAAGAATGTAATCATTTATAAATAATGATGAACATTCCATCCTGGGATTTTCACATTTTGCAGAAATAGTGGTAAAATAAACTATAATATTTTTGCCGAATTAATATTTATTGTATGATTAGATACAATCAGACATCTTTTTTTTGAACAATTAAATTATAAAACACGTATTATGATCCTTTCAATCATGTTCGTACTCCTTATATTATCATTGCCAGTTCGTCAATTTTCCTTAACCTGATTAATTCACAAATTGGACTAAAGTCATTAATGCAGAGAGTTTATGAATTAATCAGGGTAATAACAATATTAAATTTTGTTCGTTAATGCATTAATGCATATTTTTGGCATTCATTTCAATCAATGAAACTTTCTGTTGTTATAGTTAATTACAATGTCAGGTATTTTCTTGAACAGTGCCTTCTTTCCATCAATGCTGCTAGCAAGGGAATTGAATCAGAAATTATTGTAGTTGATAACAATTCTGTGGACGGTTCAGTGAAAATGCTGAAAGAAAAATTCACGCAGGTAAAGATCATTGAAAACAACGAAAATCTTGGATTTTCAAAAGCCAATAACCAGGCAATCAGAATTTCAAAGGGAGAATATATACTTTTACTGAATCCCGATACAATAATTGAGGAGGACACTTTCACAAAATCCCTGTCATTTATGGATGAGCATCCCTATGCCAGAGGACTGGGAGTAAAGATGATAGATGGCAAAGGGAAATTCCTTCCCGAATCGAAACGGGGCCTTCCTACCCCGGCAGTAGCATTTTATAAAATTTTCGGATTGTCACGACTGTTTCCTAAATCAAAAATTTTCGGCAGGTACCATCTTGGATTTCTTGACAAAGATAAAAACCATGAAGTGGATATCCTTTCCGGGGCATTCATGATGCTGCGACGCGAAACACTTGACATAACAGGCCTTCTGGATGAAACTTTCTTTATGTATGGTGAAGACATAGACCTTTCCTACAGGATTAAAAAAGCAGGATATAAAAATTATTATTTTCCTGAAACCCGCATAATACATTACAAAGGCGAAAGCACAAAAAAAAGCAGCATCAATTATGTGCTGGTTTTTTATAATGCCATGATCATTTTTGCACGAAAACATTTCACTCAAAAAAGTGCAAGAATATTTTCATTCCTGATCAATTTCGCTATCTATTTAAGGGCATTTGCATCCATTCTCAGTCGTTTCCTGAAAAAAATTATCATTCCTCTAACTGATGCAGGACTGATCTATACCGGTTTCTACTTCATTAAAAATTACTGGGAACAAAATATTTTATTTATCCGCGGCGGGCATTACCCTGCAGAGTTCATTATATATGTTATACCGGCTTATGTTCTTATCTGGCTTTTATCGGTATACCTGAGCGGCGGGTACGATAAGCCCCTGCGCCCGTTCAAGGTTTTCCAGGGTTTGCTTATTGGAACTACTGCTATTCTTGTAATTTATGCTTTGCTCAGTGAAGAGTACAGGTTTTCCCGTGCATTAATAGTAATGGGCGCTGTCTGGTCACTTATATCGATGTACCTAATAAGAATTGTTTTGAATATTGCCGGATTTAAAAGTTTCCGTTTCGAGGCTTCAGAAAACCGGAAATTCATTATTGTTGGTGATAAAGAAGAAGCTGAGCGTGTAACATCCGTGCTTAAGCAAACCAGCATTAATCCAGGATTCATAGGACTTGTAAATGTTTCGGATGTTAATAATAAAGGAAACGGTTTTATCGGAAATATTAACCAGATAAAAGAGATCATAGAAATTTATAAGATTGATGAAGTAATTTTCTGTGCCAGGAACATGGCCCAACAGGACATCATCGATAAAATGTCGGAACTGAAAGACCTCCAGTTGGATTATAAAATTGCCCCCCCGGAAAGCCTGTACATCATAGGCAGCAATTCTATTGATACTTCAGGCGACCTTTATATCGTAAATGTCAATTCCATCAGCAAACTCAGCAATAAGCGAAACAAACGCTTTTTTGATATTACAGCTTCACTCATCCTTTTGATTTTTTCACCCATTTTTATTTTTTTAATTAAAAATATTTTAGGTTTCTACAGAAATATTTTCAGCGTATTGATAGCCTATAGATCATGGGTGGGATATTATAATAATGAAGAATCTTTAAAACTTCCGCGTATCAGAAAAAGCATTTTGCATCCTGCAGATGCCTTCAGTAAAAGAACTCTTGACAATGAAATGATCACACGGCTGAACATGATGTATGCCCGTGATTTTAAAATTTCAAACGACCTGAATATAATTTACAAAGGATTCAGAATGCTTGGCCGGATAGCTTAATACCCATCAGTATTCATTTATTATTAACTTATGTTACATATACCCATATATTATATCAAAAAGCAAATAGAAAATATTAAATAGAAAATATTTTTCTTGTTTTTCTTCATACATTTACAATCGAACCTTCAATTTGAAATTTTCTGTTTACTATTTTCTATTTTCAATATATCTGACATAATATGAGTTATTAATTGCCTTTCTGCTCAACATCATCAGGCACACCTGTAATTTGCTTTTTATTGCGCTTCCTTACAAGTTCATCAAGAACAATTTTGCGCATTCGAATGGATTTTGGAGTAACCTCAACATATTCATCCCCTTTTATATATTCCATAGATTCCTCAAGTGAAAACTTTACAGATGGAATAATAAAAGTTTTCTCATCAGAACCGGAAGCACGCATATTCGATAGTTTTTTTGTTTTGATCAGATTTACAACAAGATCGTCTCCGCGTGTATGTTCACCTGCAATCTGACCTGCATAAACCTCATCATTGGGATTGATAAAGAACTTACCCCTGTCCTGCAATTTATTTATTGAATATGCGATAGCTGTTCCGGTATCCATTGCAAGCAAAGACCCATTGATACGGCTTGGTATCTCGCCTTTCCAAAGTTCATAACCTTTATAACGGTGTGCAATTACTGCCTCACCTTCAGTTGCAGTAAGAATATGATTGGTAAGCCCGATGAGGCCGCGTGCCGGAATACTGAACTTAAGAACAATCCGGTCATTGCGGGTAGTAATACTAAGTATTTCTCCTTTTCTCCTCGATACAATTTCAATTACTTTTCCCGAAAATGCTTCAGGTACATGTATGGTAAGCGATTCAACGGGTTCATGTCTTTTACCATCAATTATTTTTTCAATTACATGAGGTTGCCCCAATTGAAATTCATATCCTTCGCGGCGCATAGTTTCAACCAGTATGGATAAATGCAAAATACCACGACCATACACTATCAGTTTTTCGGGTGTTTCGGTATCAGCGACCCGTAATGCAAGGTTTCTTTCTGTTTCCCTGTATAATCTTTCGCGTAAATGCCTTGATGTAACATATGTTCCTTCTTTTCCGGCAAATGGCGAATTATTAATTGTAAAAACCATACTCATGGTAGGTTCATCAACATGAATGGGCGCAAGGCCTTCAGGGTTTTCAAAATCGGCGATAGTGTCGCCAATATCAAATTTTTCTCCGCAAAGCACCGCGCAAATTTCTCCGGCACCTACTTCATATTTTACTTTTTCTTTCCCCAGCCCTTCGAAAAGATAAAGTTCTTTAATCACCGATTTTACAATGCTTCCATCATTTTTCACAATGGAAATCTGCTGTCCCATTTTTATGGAACCCCGCGAAATACGTCCGACTGCAATACGGCCAACATAAGATGAATAATCGAGCGAAGTGATCTGCATCTGCAATGTACCAGGATTTTGCGGAAAGGGTTTAAAATATTCGATGATCGTATCGAGAAGAAAGCTGATATCTTTTGTCGGGTTTTTCCAGTTGTCAGACATCCATCCCTGTTTGGAAGAACCGTATATTGTAGGGAAACTGAGCTGTTCTTCGGTGGCATCCAGGCTCACCATCAAATCAAAAACAGCTTCCTGTACTTCATCGGGCGAACAATTGGGTTTATCAACTTTGTTAATTACTACAATGGGTTTTAAGCCTAGTTCCAGCGCTTTTTCCAGCACAAATCTTGTCTGAGGCATAGGGCCTTCAAAGGCATCAACGAGCAGAAGCACTCCATCGGCCATGTTAATCACCCTTTCCACTTCACCGCCAAAATCAGAATGGCCGGGTGTATCAATGATATTTATTTTTACTCCTTTGTATCTTACTGAAACATTTTTTGCCAGAATGGTAATTCCTCTTTCCTTCTCCAGATCATTGGAATCGAGGATTAAATTACGAACTTCCTGATTATCCCTGAACAATTTTACCTGGTATAAAATACGATCGACCATAGTTGTTTTCCCATGATCCACATGCGCTATGATTGCAATATTCCTGATATCCTTCGTTTGCATAATATACTTTGAACCGTTATTATTCGTGTTTTATTATCCCACCGAAGTACGAACATAGGAAATTCGTATGTTCGTACTAAAATAGTACTTCGGTAGGATTGAAAAAAAAGTCAGCTAATATCTGTATTCTTTATAAAATAATCACTATTACTAAAGAAGCTGCAAAAATAGTGTTTATAAGCACGGTTTGCACAAAACGGTCATGACATTTCAAAAACTTTTCTATGAATACACCAAAACAAAAACTTTTTTTAAAGAGAATTTTCTATTACCCAGTGAAAATTCTGCAACCATTTATTTATCAATTTCAAGCATTAATAAAAATAAAATAGAATAACTGATTCCTTTCATAATGTGTATAATTTATGAAGGTTTGTTTAAAACTTTTCATAAGCTTCTTTAGCATGTGAATGCAAAATTTATAATTTAGCCATCCGGTTTTTGCAGGATATTATGCAGCACTTTTTACTCATTATTTATATAAATATTTTTTTATTATTTTCACAGCATTTGTTTTCTCAAACCGATGTTAATACAGGAAATAATAAAACAGCAAAGGATAAATTCACTTTAGGAAATTATAAAGGAGCCCTGGAAGAATATCTTTTACTGATAAAAAATGATTCCAATAATCTTTTATACAATTTCAGAATCGGCATCTGTTATCTCAATACAAATATTGATAAGTCGAAAGCCATTCCCTATCTTCTTAAAACCACTTTCGATCCAAAAGTTGAATTGCTGGTATGGTATGAACTGGGGCGGGCATATATGATAAATTATCAGTTTGATGAAGCCATTGCAAAATTTAAAAAGTACAAAGAGGTAACGGGAGGAAAAGAAAGCTTTTACATTTCTTCCGACCGCATGATCGAAATGTGTGAAGAAGCAAAAAGCAAAATAAAAAATCCGATAAACATCACTGTCGGAAACCTCGGTTCAGAAGTAAACACAGAATATCCGGAATATAATCCTTATGTACCTGCCGATGAGAACTATCTTGTTTTCACTTCCAAAAGAGAAGGGAATACCGGCAACCTTATGGATTTTGATGGTTTTATTACCTCCGATGTTTACATTACCTACCAGAAATATGACAAATGGATTAAAGCTAAAAATATTGGCGCTACAATCAATTCTGAACTTGTTGAAGAAACTGCCGGCATTTCTGCCGACGGAACAAAACTATTTGTTTATTGCGATAATTACACTGCAATGAATGAAGTTCTGGTTTCGGATAAAAAAGGAAAAACCTTCATGAAGCCCGTTTTTCTTGGCGATAACATCAACTCAGGCAAACTGGAAACATCGGCCACAATGACACCTGATAAGAAATATCTTGTATTTGCCAGCAACCGCAATGAACAAGCCGGAGGCATGGATCTGTTCATTTCCAAAAAACTTCCCTCGGGTGAGTGGGGCCCCGCTGAAAACATCGGTGAACCCGTGAATACCATTTATGATGAAGATTTCCCCTATTTCTCCGCCGATGGGAAAACCCTTTACTTCTGCTCTGAAGGCCATAACAGTATGGGAGGCTACGATATCTTCAGAACCATATGGAACGAAAAGGATAACACCTGGAACGTACCCGAAAATCTGGGATACCCTCTCAACACACCGGATGATGATAAAACTATTTCACTTTCCCTTACCGGACGACATGGTTATATCTCGTCATGCAGGGCAGAAGGATACGGCGATCTTGACATTTATAAAGTAATTTTCAATGATATTGATCCTGCTTACGCCATCATTTCAGGAACCCTTATGAATAAAGATTCTGTAAGCATATACAATATCATAACACCCTCTGATACTGTAAAAAATGATAGCATGACTGTTATTAAAAACGAAATTACAAAAGACCCCATTGATTCACTTATTATACCTGAAAAGAAAGTACCTAAATATATTTCCGTTGACATAGCAGTAACAGATAAATCATCGCAGAAAATTTTCGGAAGATATATTCCGAATAAAGAAAACGGGAAATTCCTTATCATTCTACCTCCGGGCGTTTATGAAATTTTCATCTATGCCGAAGGTTTTGAAAAATATTCAGAAAACATAACAGTTTTTGATCGTTCCTCCAATACAGAAATTGTCAAGGATATTGTTCTGTCAGCATCATCAATCGAAAAAACCAACTAAGGAATCGTAAAGAAATAACATTCATATTTTTAAGACCCAAGTCTCAAATTTCAAGTTCCAAACCTGCTGCCGTCAGGCGGGTTCAAAGGAAAATAATAATATATAGAAAATAAAGAAAAAATGAATATTATTAAGGATTATCGCATTCTGACGGGGATGTCATTTTATGTTTTCATATGGCTTAATTT
>JAZDMF010000066.1:0-29364 GCA_043801235.1 Bacteroidota bacterium
GAAATAAAGGCCCGCGATCATATTGTCGGAAACTTTAAAGAAATCGGATTGCTGCCCTTATTCAATGATTCCTACCTCCAGTTGTTTGATGTGAACGGCGGGGCAAACACAGGCTTCAATATGCTTGAAATCAATACAAATATTTTTGCGCATAAAGATGATTTTTATCCCATGGAATTTTCAGGCAACGGTGAAGTGAAAGGTGAAATCATAAAGCTGAAATACGGAATCTCTGCAACCGAACTGGGGTACGATGATTACGCGGATGCAAAAAACATAGAAGGAAAAATTTGTGCGCTGCTGTATACTGTCCCCGACAGTTTGCTGAAACTAGGCTTCGATAAATATCAGAACGCATTTGATCGCGCAAGCCTTGCTGTTTTGAAAGGCGCCACAGGGGTGATATTTTATAATAACATACCTGAAAACCCTGAACCTTCAAGAGCAATACCTAATAATATCAATCCTCTTTCAGTACCGGTTTTATTTGCTTTAAAAAAAGCAGGCAAACTGATAAATGTTGCCACAAATATGAAGGCAGGTATTTCAACAAATATTACCAGAACAAAAAGTGATCCTGCGTATAATGTTGGCGGTTATATTGACAATAGCGCAAAATTCACTGTGGTTATTGGCGCTCACTACGACCACCTGGGATACACTACGAATGCTTATGGAAAGAAAATGATATGCAACGGTGCCGATGATAATGCATCCGGAACTTCGGCAATGATGGAACTGGCAAGATTTTTCAGCGATACCGCTAAAGAAAAATACAATATCGCGTTCCTTGCCTTTTCTGCAGAAGAAAAGGGATTGTACGGCTCCGCATTTTTTGTTGAAAGCAATGTCATCGATCTGTCCGATGTCGCTTTTATGATCAATTGCGACATGATGGGCAGGCTTGACAGCGCCAAAAAAGAATTGACCGTTTATTCCACAGGTAGCTCCCCCGCATGGGATAAACTTTTAACCGAAACGGAAACGGCCGGAATTAAAATCGTGAAAAAGGAAAACTGTTCCAGCGGATCTGACCATTACAGTTTTTATGAAAAAAACATTCCTGATGTTTTCTTTTTTACCGAACTGCATGCAGATTATCATAAGCCTTCAGATGATGTCGGCAAAGTGAATTTTGCAGGCCTTGCTCAGATTGTAAAATATATCGAACGCTTTTTCAATAATGTGAAAAGCGGAAAAAAACTTCCTTTTTCAAGGACTTCCACCTATTGGTAATTCCGGATTCTCCAGTAAGAAATGAAAAAAACTCTTATTCTGTTTCTTTTGATTCCTGTTTTCGTCAATGCACAGCAGGTATTTGATTTTTCCGATTCTGCTGTTGAGCAAAGACTGAGAAAGGATCTGTATTTCATGGCTTCCGATTCGCTGAAAGGCAGAGAGGCCGGTACAGCCAATGAAATTATTGCCCGCGATTATATTATAAATGAGTTTAAACAGGCGGGACTGGCACCCTATTATACAAATGACAGCGATTATATCCAGGAATTTGAATTCAAAAATAATTACTGGGATGAAGAACAAAATTCACTGACAATTAACGAAACGGAATATTCATTGTGGACAGATTTTTATCCTCTGGCTTATTCCGGCGAGGGCTTTGTGAAAGGTTCTGCTGAATATGTCGGAATGGGAATTGCCGATAGTATCGATTTCAGCAAATCCAACAGCAAAGGAAAAATTATTTTTATGGACGATGAAGTTCCGTCTGCATATAAAAATAGTCAAATTTATTCCGTTGAGAACAGAATTCAGTCTATAGAAAAGTCAGGCGCTTCAGCAATAATAATTGTTGCCGGTTCAGATTATTTTTCTTTTTATAATTCAAAAATAAATTGTTCTGTTCCTGTTTTTATTATGGATAATGCCGCTTTCGAAAAAATTGATCTCACGAAAAATGTCGGTGTAGCCCTGCAGCTTACCAGGCAATCAGATTATAAAATATACAATGTTGTGGGATGCATAAATAATAATGCAGCTTCTACAATAATTATCGGGGCTCATTATGACCATTTGGGTGCACGGAAAGACGGAATTACTGGAAATCTGAAAATTTATAATGGCGCCGATGATAATGCCAGCGGCACAGTGGCTGTCATTGAATTAGCGAGGTATATGAAACAGGAAGGCTCGAAAAATTACAATTATATTTTGTGTGCGTTTTCGGGCGAGGAGAAAGGATTACTGGGTTCGGAAAGTTTTGTGAAAAGCGTATTTTTTAATTCATACAATACTTCGGAAATAAAGTTCATGCTTGATTTTGATATGGTGGGGCGGTTGGGCGCTTTCGGTAATGTTTTATATGTGAATGGTGTAGGATCATCAAAACAATGGAAAAAAATTATCAGAAAAAATCCTCCTGATGATTTTATAATTAAAAAAGTTCCTGATGGCATGAACGGGTCCGATGATTATCCTTTCTATAAAAAAGGCGTTCCTGTTTTGTTTTTTATAACAGGGTTGCACAGTGAATACCATACGCCTGCCGACGATGCGGAAAAAATAAATTATTCCGGGGAAGTGAAGATTATCAATTATGCTAAAAAACTTATCTTAAACGTTACTCCCGATGCCAAGCTAAAATACCGCAAGGTAAATTTCTGGCAAACATGCAGAAGTTATATTATTTATGCAAAGATGTTTTTATAATTATTAAGAAAAGTAATATTGTGTATGAAAAAAATACTAAATTTTATTGTTTTATCGGCCTTCTTCTTTGGAAATATTTGCCTGGCGCAGCTTGCAAAGTTTGAGCAGAATGAAGCGGCTGTCACATGGAGAATAAAAAATGATATCACAGTTCTTGCCTCCGATTCGTTTATGGGCAGGGAAACAGGAACAGCGGGCGAAATCATGGCGCGCGATTATATAATTTCTCAATATAAAGCAATAGGAATTCCTCCTTATTTCAGCGAAGCATCATATACACAGGAGTTCACTTTTAAAGACAGCCCGTCGCCGGGCGACAGTAATTTTTTTACTATTGACGGAAAGCCCTTTGTGCTCAGCGAAGATTATTATCCTCTTAGCTTTTCGGCGTCCGGATATATCACCGCCCAAGTTGTTTATGCTAACTATGGTATATCACTACCGGCTTCAGGGTATAATGATTACAAAAACAAATCGGGTTTAAAGGGAAAAATATTTGTAATTGAAACAGTTCTGCCCGAAGAACACAAAACAGATACAAATTTTATTAAACAAGCAGACATGCAGAAGAAAGTGGATACAGCCATTGCATACGGAGCAGCAGGAATCATTTTTATCAATTCCGATATACATGCAAATAATCCCCCGGAGAAGCTTACTTCATTAATTATCCCATCTTCAATTCCAGTGATTTTTGTAAAAGAAAAAGCATTGGGATGGATTTTCTCTAAGAAGAATACAAATCTTACGGAGATTTCCGTAAATATCGAACGAAAAACAAAGACAGGGTATAATGTTGCTTCTTATATTGATAATAAGGCAGCCACCACTATAATCATCGGCGCACATTACGACCATATCGGCATGGGAAGTGAAAATTCCCGCTCCACCGACACGGTTCCGCTTATACATAACGGGGCTGACGACAACGCAAGCGGTACGGCTGCTGTGATTGAACTGGCGAGGTATTTCATGAATACAAATAAAAAAAACCACAATTACCTGTTCATCCATTTTTCGGGTGAAGAAAAAGGCCTTTATGGTTCATCTTTTTTTACGAAAAGTTTTTTTTTCGATACTTCCAAAACAGCATATATGCTCAACATAGATATGGCAGGGCGTTATGACACATCAAAGGTAGGCCTCGATATTGAAGGTACCGGAACTTCCACTTTATGGGATACGCTGATTGCGGCAAGTTTAGAAAAGGAGTTAAAAGTCAAGAAAACAATATCAGGCTTCGGTGGTTCCGATCATATGTCGTTTTACCTTAGAAATATCCCTGTGCTTTCTTTGACAACCGGAATTCATTCAGATTATCATATGCCTTCCGATGATGCTGAAAAAATAAATTTTAACGGTGAGGCAGAAATAGTAAAATTTGCCGAAAGACTTATTGAGAACACCAATACCATTAAAAAAATACCTTTTATAAAAACCAAAAATGATTCGAACACCCGGCAGACAAAATTTTCTGTGACCCTGGGAATTGTCCCCGATCATTCCTTCGATGGTAAAGGATTGCGCATTGAAGGAACTTCACCAGGCAAACCGGCGGAAAAAGCAGGGCTTAAAGGAGGTGACATCATCATGAAAATAGGCGATTACGATGTGTCGGAAATAATGTCGTATATGAAAGCCCTGGGGTATTTTAAAAAAGGCGATAAAACAAAAGTCATAGTAAAACGCGGTGAAGAAACACTGACAATTGATGTGGAATTCTGAAAAAACATTTTCATGCAAAAGACAATGCATAAGACCCAAGCCCAAAAATCCAAATTCAAAGAAAAAACAACAATGAAAATAGAAAAGAAGAATGATTTTGGTTCAATTTTAAACATGCTCTCAGTAATCTTTTTCTTTTCTTTGGGCTTGAGACTTGGGATTTCTTTCTCACATTAATTTATTTATGTAACATTAAGGTATAAAAAAATCATGGATAAAGAGATGAGAGTGGCTGTATTTGGCAGCGGAAGCTGGGGAACAGCCATTGTAAAAATTTTATTGAACAATACAAACAATATCAGCTGGTGGATGCGCGAAGACGAAATTATTGAGAACATACGCAACTATCATCACAATCATTTATACCTGAGTTCTGTTGAACTGTACCCTGAAAACCTTGAACTGTCAAACGATATAAAAAAAATAATTGCGACTTCCGATGTGCTAATATTTGCAATACCTGCAGCATTCCTTAATGAATCACTGGCAGGTTTAACACCTGATGATTTTAAAAATAAGGTGATCGTATCCGCCATCAAAGGAATTGTTCCCGAATACAACGTGATTATCGCTGATTATTTCATGAGCAGGTTTAATGTTCCATACAGTAATTTTGCCGTTGTCAGCGGCCCTTCGCATGCCGAAGAAATAGCGCTTGAAAAACTCACATACCTTACTGCAGCTTCTCAGAATAATGAACTGGGTGAAAGATTAGCGCGGCTTTTCAGCTGCCGCTATGTAATGACTTCCGTTTCCGACGATATTTTCGGAACGGAATATTCCACAGTGCTGAAAAATATAATAGCTATCGCAAACGGCATCTGCATTGGCCTTGGCTATGGCGATAATTTCCAGGCAGTGCTTATAAGCAATGCCATTCAGGAGATTAAGCGTTTCGTTGATGTTGTTCATCCGATTGACCGCGACATAAAAAGTTCGGTATACCTCGGCGACCTTATGGTAACAGCCTATTCGCAATTCAGCCGCAACCGCAATTTTGGCAACATGATCGGAAAAGGATATTCCGTAAAATTTGCCGTACTCGAAATGAAAATGATTGCCGAAGGGTATTATGCAGTAAAGTGCATCTGGGAAATAAACAAAAAATATAATGTTCACATGCCCATTACAGAGGCAGTTTACAACATTTTATATAAAGGAAACTCACCCTCAGGCGAAATTCATACGCTTACACGGAAACTTTCATAGGCAAATTCTTCCGTTTGGTTTTATTTGTATTTACATATTGGAATAATCATATATATTTGCCTTCAGAGAACGATTGTTTAATTATAATTTTGAAAGTATGAAACGTTTGCTTTATGTTTTCCTGATTGCCTTTACGTTAGGATTTAAAGGTTTTGCAACTGTGCCCGACGAGGGTATGTGGCTTCCCCTGTTTGTTGAGAGGCTGAATTATGTTGACATGCAGAAAATGGGGCTGCATCTTACAGCTGATGAATTATACAGCGTGAACCATTCCAGCCTGAAAGATGCCATTGTTTCGCTCGGCGGTTTCTGTACGGCTGAAGTAGTGTCGAACGAAGGACTTCTTTTTACCAACCATCATTGCGGCTACGATGCCATTCAAACCCACAGCACCCTTGAGCATGATTATCTTACCAATGGTTTCTGGGCTTCGGATAAAAAGGAGGAGTTGCCGAATGAAGGGCTTACTGCAACTTTTCTTATTCGCATGGAGGATGTAACAGCCAAGGTTCTTGCTGATATAACAGACGACATGTCGGAATCAGACAGGGCTGCTAAAATTGATGAAGTTTCTGCCAAGATTAAAAAGGATGCTTCTGAAAAAGGCAAATATGAAGCCGGAGTGAGCAGCTTTTTTGAAGGTAATGAATTTTACCTGTTCGTTTATCAGACATTTATGGATGTAAGACTGGTCGGCGCTCCCCCTTCGGCGGTCGGCAAATTCGGTGGTGATACCGACAACTGGATGTGGCCCCGCCATACAGGCGATTTCAGCATTTTCCGAATATATTCAGCACCCGATGGTGCGCCTGCCGAATACAGCGATATAAACATCCCTTTTGTTCCCAAGCATTTTTTACCTATTTCACTGAAAGGAGTAAAAAAAGATGATTTTACAATGATATGGGGGTATCCGGGACGTACCGACCGTTATCTTACTTCATACGGCGTAAAGCTTGCCCTCGATCAGTCGAATTCTGCGATTGTAAAAATCCGTGATGAAAAACTTGCCATAATTAAAACATACATGGATGCCGATCCTGTTATTAAATTACAGTATTCTTCAAAATATGCTGAAAGCAGTAATTACTGGAAATATTTTATCGGACAGACAAAGGGGCTGAAACGAAATGATGTTTATGAAAAGAAACAGGAGGAGGAAGCGGCATTTCAGAAATGGGTAAATGCCGATTCGAAAAGAAAAACCAAATATGGTACAGCTTTAAGCGATATCTCGGAAGGGTATGTTCAGCTTGCCAATTATAACCTGGCATTAAAATACCTTGAGGAAGCTGCTTTCCAGGGTCCTGAAATCATTTATTTCGGCTATGGAATTCTTGACTTGTATGCCCTGCTGAAAAATGCTAAAGGAAAAGAAGACGCCATCAAAACAACGGCAGAAGAATTTAAAACGGAATGTGCAGCTTTTTATAAGGACTATAACAAAGCCTGCGATAAAGAATTGTTTGAAGCATTGCTTAAAATGTATTATGATGATATTCCTGCCGATCAGCAGCCCTCGGTATTTCCGGAATTTGTTTCCAAAAAATACAAAGGCGATTTTACAAAATTCACTGAAGCTGTTTACAGCAAATCCATATTTACTGATTCTGCAAAAATGTATGCATTCCTTTCCAAACCTACATTTAAGGCGCTCGATGCCGACCCTGGATTTAAAACCATGTACTCCATGCTTAAAACTTACGGGAAAATCTATAAAGATTTGATGAGCATAAAAGATAAGATTGACAAGGGTGACAGGCTTTATGTTGCAGGATTGCGTGAAATGTATCCCGATAAAAAATTCTATCCGAATGCAAATTCCACCATGCGCATGACCTTTGGAAAAGTTGAAGATTATTATCCTGCCGATGCTGTTCATTACGATTTCTATACAACCCTTGATGGTGTTATGGAAAAAGAAGATTCCGCAAGCGATGAATTTACTGTTCCCGAAAAATTAAAAGAACTGTGGAAGAAAAAAGATTACGGAAGGTATGCCGACAGCACCGGAAATCTTATTGTATGCTTTATTGCCAATACCGACATCACAGGCGGAAATTCCGGAAGCCCTGTCATTAACGGCGACGGACAACTGATAGGCCTTGCCTTCGACGGCAACTGGGAAGCCATGAGCGGAGATATTGCCTATGAACCCGATTACCAGAGAACCATTTCGGTTGATATACGCTATGTGCTTTTTATGATCGATAAATATGCGGGAGCACAAAATATCATTAATGAACTGACAATTGTGAAATAAAAATCTTATTGATTCTAAAATCCCCATTCTGAAAAAGAAGGGGGATTTTTTTTACACCAAAATTCAAATCACAAATTTCAAATAAATATCAAATTCCAACCCTCAAATTCAAAACAGTTTTGATAATTGGAGATTTGTTCATTAGAAATAATTCTTGAGCATTAAACCCCTTGGGTCTTGGAATTTAAGGGGACATGGAATTTTTACTCCTGGTAGTAAACCCTTTTAACCCTTCTCGAAACACTGGTCAGCACTTCGTAAGGAATGGTCTCCATGTCGTTGGCGAATTCGGAGATGGGATATTCAGGTCCGAAAACAATAACATCATCGCCTTCTTCAGCATGAATATCTGTGATGTCGATCATGCACATGTCCATACAAATGTTGCCAACGATATTTGCAAAGCGCCCGTTGATATAAAGCTTTCCGCGTCCGTTGCCTAATTTGCGGTTCAGCCCGTCGGCATAACCGATGGGAACTGTAGCTGTGCGCATATCGCGGGGAGCCTTCCATTTTCTGCCATAGCCAATGGATTCACCTTTGGGAATATTTTTAATTTGAGAGATCACAGTTTTTAGCGTACTCACATTCTGAAGCAGCATTTGTTCCTGTTCGTTTGAAGCTACCCCGTAAAGTCCGATACCAAGGCGAACCATTTCGAACTGAGCATGACGGAAACGGGTGATACCTGCAGAATTCAGTATATGACGAAGAACAGGATAATCAAATTGTGATTGGATGTATGCACTCATCTCAGTAAATTCGGCTATTTGAAAAAGGGTAAAATTATCCTGCTCCGGATCTTCACTGGCAGCAAGGTGCGAGAACACCGATTTGATTACAATATTTTTATTCTGCTTAATACGTTCGGCTAACCGGTCCATGTCGGTTTTTTCGAAACCAAGCCTGTGCATGCCGGTATCAAGCTTGATGTGGACGTATGCCTTTTTATCAGTGTCCTTATAATTGCGCGAAACGGCTTCTTCAAAAAGATCCAGTATCCTGAAACTGTATATTTCAGCTTCAAGATCATATTTCAGCATGGCATCAAAGCTTTGTTCTTCCGGATTCATCACCATGATAGGTGCTGTAATACCTGCCTTACGCAATTCAACACCTTCATCGGTATATGCTACCGACATGTAATCAGCCTGGTGATACTGAAGAATATTTGCAATTTCATAACTGCCGCTTCCGTATGAAAAAGCTTTCACCATTGTCATGAGCTTGGTCTCTGGCTCTAATAAACTGCGGTAATAATTCAGATTATGAACCAGGGCGTTCAGGTTTATTTCAAGAACCGTTTCATGCGCTTTTTGCTGAAGCGCTTTCCCTATCCTTTCAAACTTGAAGATACGCGCGCCTTTCAGGAGTATGGTCTCATTATGGAATTCGGAAAAAGGAAAATCTTTCATGAAATCGACAGTAGCGTTGTAAAACATTTTTTCGATATGAAATTTTTCCTTCTGCCTGCTTATCGCTTTTCCTATTCCTATAAGCCTGTCAATTTTTTTATTTAAAAGAAGTCCTGCCACATCGGAATAAAGATCGTCTTCATTCCTGCCGCTTTGCAGGATATCGGAGAGTATTATGGTTTTTTTTCTGTGCTGTTTCTGCTGATTCAGAAAATCAATGGCAATGCTCAGCGAATTAAGATCGGAATTATAGCTGTCGTTGATGACTGAACAATTATTTATTCCTTCTTTAAGTTCGAGGCGCATGGCTACAGGCGAAAGAATACTCATCCGTTTCGCAATAGTGTCGTTATCAAAACCTAAAAACAGCATTGTGGCCCAGCAATGAATGGCATTTTCAGTGGAAGCATCATCGGAATATGGAATGGTAATAAGGATTTTTTCATTCTTAAACATTCCTTCAATAGTCGTTTTATTACTTCTGCGGCTGATATTCTTTATGCCGAGGTTTGCATTGGTTTTAAAACTCCATGTAAATGTTTTAATGTTCCTGAGCGATTCAAACTGTGCAATTCTTTCTTTTATTTCAAGGTAATCGGAACAATAAATAAGTGTATTCACCTTGGTGAACAGTTTCAGTTTTTCTGCCGTCTTCTGTATAATGTTGATGAAGTTTTCATCATGCGCCTGACCTATGTTTGTAAATATACCGATGGTGGGCTGAATGATGGCCTGCAGTTTATCCATTTCATCGCTTTCAGAAATGCCTGCTTCAAAAATAGCCAGTTCATGTTCGGCATCCATTTGCCACACGCTTAGCGGAACGCCAATCTGAGAGTTAAAACTTTTAGGACTGCGTACAATTTTTTTGTCATCGCTCAGCAGTTGGAAAAGCCATTCCTTGACGATGGTTTTACCGTTACTTCCGGTGATTCCAATAACAGGTATGTTGAATTTTTTCCTGTGGAAAGCGCCAAGCGCCTGAAGTGCGGGAAGTGTGTTTTTTACTTTTACAAAGTTTGCATCAGCACAGTTCTTCATGCAATCTGTTTCCTGCGAAATCACAAAATTCCTGACGCCTTTCTCGTAAAGCTCCTCAATGTATTTATGACCGTTATTGCGTTTGGTGACTATGGAAAAAAAGAGAGAATTATCGGGCGATATCAGTTTGCGGCTGTCAATCACCAACTGTTTGATAACAGCTTCGGGCGAAGCGGCCTGCACTATTTCGCCTTTGATGATCTTTGCTATTTCGCTGATTTTGTATGCCGGAGAAGTCATTTTTTTATTACGTGTTATGTTAAACGTAAGTTCGTTACAAATTAATTTCTAATATCCAATCTGCCTTGCCGCAAACCTGAGTAATGGAAGTCTGAGAAATGTCACACTGAGGGGTAATTTTTTATAAAAAAACAATATAAATGACGTTTTATTCAAGTTCGATATTCAAAATTCGTTATTCATTATTCATTATTTATTTCGTTCAATGTTAGTTATTTAGAAAAATACGTCAATGGTAGTATTGTCCAGCTGAGTTCATCGAAGCCTTGCCGAAGTGTGATCGAAGCCATTTTGAAAGCAGGCTGGAAATATTGAATGATGAATGTAAACTTATATATCGGAAATTCGATATTCATTATTGATTTGTTTCATTTCAAAAATATGAATAAAAAATTTCATATAACTAACTTAGGTTCGCTGCCGGGCCTTTCTTCATCCTGTATCGTAATTTTAAGCGGATTGGTTGTAAGGTGTTTGTACATTCTGCGGTTGCGGCATATATCGACTGCCAGATACAATGCTTCGCGGAATGATTCGGGAGAAGATTGATTTTTCCCTGCCAGATCGTATGCAGTACCGTGTGCGGGAGATGTGCGCACAATGGGCAATCCTGCTGTGTAATTCACTCCCGTATCAAAAGAAAGTGTTTTGAAAGGGATTAAACCCTGATCATGATACATTGCAAGAACGGCATCAAACTTTGTGAAAGATGATGATCCGAAGAATCCATCGGCGGAATACGGGCCGAAAGCAAAGATGCCTTCATCCTTAGCTTTTTTAATTGCAGGAATAATAATATTTGTTTCTTCATTCCCAAGAACACCGTTATCACCTGCATGAGGATTTAATCCGAAAACAGCGATACGCGCTCTTCTTATTCCGAAATCTTTTAGCAATGATTCATGCAGAATTTTAATCTTGCTGTAAATAAGTTGTTCCGTTAAAACATTTGGGACTTCCTTTAGTGCAATATGCCCGGTGACAACGCCAATACGGATATTATTACTCACCATCAGCATCAGAAAATCTTTAATCCCGAATTTTTCGGCAAGGTATTCTGTATGCCCCGGAAAATTGAAATTCTGCGATTGTATGTTTTTCTTATTGATGGGCGCGGTAACCAGAGCATCAATATGTTTGTGTTTCAGGTCTTCAACCGCAGTTTCCAGTGAAAGAAGCGATAATTGTCCTGCTATTTCAGTGGATAATCCAAGATCAATTTTTACCTCTTTATCATAAACATTGATAATATTAGACCTGCGGGATATAGCGACTTCGGCGTTTTTTACAAGGTTCAGATTGAAATCGGGAATGTCGAGGGTTTTGCGGTGATAGGACGCAACCTTGGAAGAGCCGTACACAATGGGTGTGCACATCTCCAGGACGCGTGGATTAGCGAGGGTTTTAATAATAACTTCATATCCAATGCCGTTAATATCGCCCTGTGATATTCCTATTTTAAAGCGTTCGTCTTGTTCCGGTTTTGTCATAACTGTATCATTTTTTATTCTGGTGCAGCATTTTATTTCCTGCATTTGTTTTTAATGAAATCGAATAATATTCTTACGCCAAATCCTGTACCGCCCTGCCCGCGGTAACTGTCGCGGGTTTCCATGAATGCCGGTCCGGCGATATCAAGATGTATCCATGGGTAACCGGTAAAATGTTCAAGAAACTTAGCGGCAGTGATGGCTCCTGCATAGGGGCCGCCGATATTCTTCATATCGGCAATTTCTGATTTAAGCAATTCTTTATAATCATCCCACATGGGAAATTCCACAATCCGCTCGCAAACTGCATTACCCGAATCCATCAGGCCGGTCATAAATTTCCGGTGATCTTTTCCCATGCCCACCATGGCGTATTTGCCTACGGCTGCATGCGCCGAACCTGTAAGTGTGGCAAGATCGATTACCAATTCAGGATTGTATTTTTTAGCGTAGCTGAGTGCGTCGGCAAGAATCATCCTTCCTTCGGCATCGGTATTTAAAACTTCAACGGTGGTGCCGTCGTACATCTCCACTATGTCGCCCGGAACATAAGCGTTTCCATCAGGGCGGTTATCGGTTGAAGGAATCAGTCCAACCACGTATACAGGTAGTTTTGCTTTGGCAATGGCATGAATTGCACCTATTACAGCAGCAGCACCCGACATATCGCATTTCATGGTTTCCATGGACTGCCAGGGTTTCAGGCATAGCCCACCTGTATCGTAAACCAGTCCTTTGCCAACAAATACATAAGGTTTTTTATTAACATGCCTTGCAGGTTTCCATTCAATAACGGTAAATGTAGGAGGGTCGATGCTTCCTTTATTTACAGCAAGAAGGCCTCCCATTTTTAAAGTCTCTATTTTATTTTTGTTCATTACTTCCACCTTGGCGCCTGCGGTACGGCATATCTTTTCAGATTCCTCGGCAAGTTTCATTGCATTCAGGTAAGAAACAGGTTCGTTAACAAGATCCCTGCTTTTAAATACGGAATCGATTATGATATTGAGTTCCCGTATTTTTTCTGTTGTAACTTTTTTTGAAAAAACAGAAATTGTTTCCAGTGTATTGAATGATTTTCGGGAATCTTTGCCCTTTTTATATTTATTAAACTGATAATTTCCAAGCGCAAGGCCTTCAGCAAAAGCTGCTGTAATGTCGGCATGGCCATGAACATCCGTGATCAGAATTTTCTGAATTTTCTGAATGTTTATTTTCTGAAGAAGCTTGTCGGCGGTCTTGCGGTAATATTCCTGTATTTCGTGACCTTGTTTTTTTTTGTCAGGAAAAATAATAAAATCCCATTTTTTCAGACGGTTAAAAGAAAATACGCGGGTTTCGTTCTTAGAAGACTGTGCGGAGATATATGAAATTTCTTCTTTTGAAAAGCCGTATCCTGTGAGTTTTTCAGAAGAATCAGCAAGATATATTATGCTTCCTGCAGGGGAATATTTTTCAGTTTTTTCAATGCCTTTGAACATATATGATTAATTTTGAAAAATCTTAAAAGGATTACCACATAGTGGCCGCTGTGTGGCAAATTTACAAATACTGCTCACATTCGGGTCATAAAATTAAATAATTTGCTTGCTGATGTTTCCTGATGAGAAAAAACTTTTTGAAAAAGCCATGAATTATGGCTCCCTCAATGCCGATGAAGGCCTCTTCCTTTATGAGAAATCCTCAACGCCTTCACTAATGTTTGTGGCGAATGAGATCAGGAAGGAAAAAGTTCCGGGTAATAAAGTAACATGGATGATTGACAGAAATGTGAATATTACCAATGTTTGTGTTTCAGCCTGTTTATTCTGTAATTTTCATTGTTCTCCTTCAAGTAAAAAAGCATATATAACTTCTGTTGATCAATATGTCAGGAAAATAAAAGAAATGAAAGAGTTGGGCGGAAACCAACTGTTAATGCAGGGTGGATTGCATCCCGATCTTGATCTGGAATTTTATAAAACATTATTCCACAAATTAAAAAATATTTTTCCCGGCCTGAAACTTCATGCCCTGGGACCTCCTGAAATAGTTTTTCTTAGCGAAAAAAGCGGCAAATCATTCAGCAAAGTTCTTCAGGAATTACTCAATGCCGGTCTTGATTCTCTTCCCGGAGCCGGGGCTGAAATTTTATCGGACAGGGTGCGTAAAATAGTGTCGAAAAAAAAATGCAGCGCAAAGCAATGGCTCGATGTGATGAGGGCTGCACATAAGCTGAGAATGCTTACTTCGGCTACCATGATGTTCGGACATGCAGAAACAAAAAAAGAAAGGATAGAACATCTTATTTCTCTTCGTGAAGTACAGCAGGAAATGCCCGAAGATTCAGCAGGATTCATAGCTTTTATTCCATGGCCTTTTCAAAGCAAAGGAACTGTACTGAGTAAAAAATATGGCATACAGAATAATATATCAGCCGAAGAATACATACGGACCATTGCCATCAGCCGCATAATGCTTCCGAACATAAGGAATATACAGGCATCGTGGCTTACTGTGGGAAAAGATACTGCTCAGGTTTGCCTGCATTCCGGCGCCAACGATTTCGGCTCCATTATGATTGAAGAAAATGTGGTTTCGGTTGCGGGTGCTTCTTATAAATTCGATGCAGCAGGTATTATAAATGCCATTAAGGATGCAGGTTTTGAACCGCAGCAAAGAAACCAGATGTACGAGCATCTTAAATTTTTAAAATGATATTTCAGGTGTAACTACTAACTCCACCGAAGTACGAATAAAATAACGAACATACGAAGCAATGAACCCTTCGTAATTCGTATGTTCGTAAAAAATTCGTACTTCGTTGGAATAATGGATGAAGAAAACAACTGTTGAATAGTAATTTTTAGCTTGGGTATATTTTTTTATTTTTGTTAAATTATCTGTAAAATAAACAACCATATCGTTTTTTCTTACATCATATATAATATTTTTTGTAATTTAGTGTTTCATTTCCTCAGATGCTTATGTTAAGGTTGCTTTTGATATTATCCATTTTTGCTTCCTGTTTTCCATCGTTTGCTACGCATATGAGGGCGGGGGAAATCACATATAAATGGGTCAGCGGCCTGACTTATAAAATCACAATTGTTACTTACACCTATACTCCAAGCCCTGCCGACAGGCCCGATTATGATGTTTCCTGGGGGGATGGGACCATATCTAATATACCAAGAATTGATTCGGCCAGTTTGTTACCCTATACCCTTCAAATTCGCCGCAACACATATGAAGGCGTTCATACTTACCTGGGCCAAGGCACATATATTATTTCCCTTGAAGATCCTAACAGAAATGAAGGAGTTGTAAATATTCCATACAGTGTTAATGTTCCTTTTTATATTCAGACAATACTTGTTATAAGTCCTTTTCTCGGCCCGAATAATTCCCCTACACTGCTGAATCCGCCTATTGATAATGCCTGCGTTGGCCAGCCTTTCATTCATAATCCGGGAGCCTACGATCCTGATGGCGACAGCCTTTCGTACAGGCTCGTTATATGTAAGGGAGAGGACGGGTTGGATATTCCGGGATATACATATCCTACTGCCAGCAACTACTTTGGAATTAACGCAATAACAGGCGACCTTTTATGGGACAGCCCTATGACTCAGGGCGAATACAATGTTGCTTTCCTTATTGAAGAATGGAGAAGCGGTGTTCTTATTGGGTATATTACACGCGATATGCAGATTACTGTTGTGACTTGCTCAAACCATCCTCCTGTTATTGAGGATATACTGGATACCTGTGTTCTTGCAGGAACCTTACTGGAATTTGATGTAACCGCTACTGATCAGGATACTCTCAATTTAATTACTCTGACAGCAACAGGCGGACCATTGCTTCTTACTGAAAGTCCTGCTAATTTTATTCAGCCTGTATCAGATTACGAGACAGTAACATCAACATTTTCATGGCAGACAACCTGCTCTCATGTACAGAAGCAGCCGTATACTATGACCTTTAAGGCTACCGATTCCGGCTATCCGGTGCATCTTGTCGATCTTGAATCGGTCTTTATAACTATTGTGGCGCCCGCTCCCCCAAACCTTACGGCCTCACCTGTCGGTAATAATATTTATCTGGAATGGAATATAAGTCCGTGCCCAAATGCTATAGGTTATAAGGTTTACAGGCGAAGTGGTTTTTATGGCTATATTCACGACCATTGCGAAACAGGCGTCCCTGCATATACAGGTTATGTTGAAATAGCAACTGTAACAGGAGTTGATGATACCACGTTTATGGATACCAATAACGGACTTGGATTGATACATGGCATTGATTATTGTTATATGGTAATAGCATATTTTAATGACGGAGCCGAAAGCTATGCTTCAAACGAAGCCTGCACCACCCTTATTAAAGATGTTCCTATCATTACGAATGTGAGCATAAATTATACAGATGCGGTGAATGGCTCTGCATATATTGCCTGGTCAAAACCTACAGTCCTCGATACAACCATTGCTACAGGCCCTTATAAATATCTGATCAACCGTTCTGCTGACCTGGCAGGTTCTTATCTTATTCTGATTGATTCTCTCAGCGGGTTAAATGATACTACATATATTGATATTCTTATCAATACTGTTGCCACTCCCTGGTCGTACCGCATTGATTTATGGAATGACAATGACAGCGACCGTTACCTTATAGGAAGTACGCATGTGGCTTCTTCGGTTTTTATCAGCCTTACTCCCGGCGATAACCAGATGGTGATATCTTATACGCCCAATGTGCCCTGGGTGAATGATACGTTTGTGGTTTTCAGAAAAGATCCGGGTTCTTCAACCTTTGATTCGATAGGATATTCAACACAGCTGCAATATACGGATACCGGCCTTGTCAACGGACTTACATATTGTTATAAGGTCAAAAGTATCGGAGATTATTTTGCAACGGGCTTTGTTCATCCTATTATCAACTGGTCGCAGGAAACCTGTGCGGTTCCTGTTGATCATACACCCCCTTGTCCCCCTTTTCTTACAGTGACACCCGATTGTAACGATGTTGAAAATTTCCTGATATGGACAAATCCCAATAATACCTGTGCTAACGATGTTATCATGTATCATATTTATTATTCGCCGGATAATATCGGAGATTTTATTTTGCTTGCAACAATAAACGACCCGAATGATACTACTTACCTGCATCAGGACATTAATTCCATTGCCGGTTGCTATGCCGTTGCAGCCGTCGATTCATTTATGAATGAAAGTTCATACAGCAATATCGTTTGCCTTGATATCGACAGTTGCAATCTTTATGAGTTGCCGAATGTTTTTACTCCTGATGGTGATGGATACAATGATTTCTTTATTCCTTTTCCTTACGACTTTGTTGATCATATTTCCCTGCAGATTTTTAACCGCTGGGGAAAAATAATTTTCACTACTGAAAATCCCGATATTAACTGGGATGGGAAAAACGAGAACACGCATGTCGATTGCAGCGAAGGTGTATATTTTTATATTTGCGATGTTTATGAATACAAGCTGGAAGGCCTGAAAAAACGAACTATTCAGGGCTTCATACATTTATTAAGAAATAATTAATACTATGTTTACAGGAATTGTTGAGAAAACCGGAAAGGTTGTCAAAGTTGAAAAAGAAAAAGGAAATATACATTTTACCATTGAGGTTGATTTTGGGAAGGAGCTGAAGATTGACCAGAGCATGTGTCACGATGGTTGCTGTCTTACAGTTGTGAAAGTTTTTCCGAAAAAAAATCAGTATGTTGTAACAGCCGTTGATGAAACTTTAAATAAAACGAACCTTCGCACATGGAAACACGGTTATGAAGTGAACCTGGAGCGCAGCATGAAGATGGAAGGCCGCATTGACGGGCATATCGTACAGGGGCATGTGGATCAAACTGCGGTTTGTACAAAAGTGAAAGAAACTGACGGAAGTTGGTTGTTCGAATTTGAATACGATCCGAAACGAGGCAACATCACTGTGGAGAAAGGCTCCATTTCAGTAAATGGCGTAAGCCTTACAGTCGTTGATTCACATGAGAAATCATTTACCGTTGCCATTATTCCGTTTACATATGATGTTACAAATTTTCATAATTTCAAAAAGGGATCGATCGTAAATATTGAGTTTGATGTGTTAGGAAAATATGTGACAAAGCTTCTGGAGAGTTACGGAATAATTAAAAAGAAGAAATAAAATATTTATTCAGTTTAAGGGACACAATTTTTGATGTCCCCTTTTTTTTTACTTACCTGAGTTCTGTGCAATTTTTTAGGTCACTCCGAGCCGGACAGAGTGGCGCCAGAGAGAAGAGAGGAGTCCGTGTCGAAGAGTGACATACAACGGTCGTCTTCGACAATCTTCTCCTTCAACTTCCGTTTCAGGAGAATATGCTCTGACTGACCGTTGTTGGTTTACTTTTAAAAGAAAATCCTAATCAGAACAAACTCCATAAATGTGATATTATGCGACAATTATCTAACAAGAAGGATGAATAGAAATAAATCGTATTTTTGGAGCCGATGGAAAATATCAGGAATTTTTGCATAATAGCCCATATTGATCACGGGAAAAGCACGCTAGCCGACCGTTTGCTCGAGTATACCGAAACTGTTTCTGTGCGCGAACTGCAGGCCCAGTTACTCGATGATATGGATCTGGAGAGGGAACGAGGCATTACCATTAAGAGTCATGCTATTCAAATGAAGTATGAACGTGAAGGGAAAAAATACAATCTCAATCTTATTGATACTCCGGGACATGTTGATTTTTCATACGAAGTGTCGCGTTCTATCGCTGCCTGTGAAGGGGCATTGCTTGTTGTTGATGCAGCCCAGGGAATAGAAGCTCAGACAATCTCGAATTTATATTTAGCCCTTGATCATAACCTGACGATCATTCCTGTCCTTAATAAAATGGACCTTCCCAGCGCAATGCCCGAAGACGTGATGGACCAGATGGTCGATCTTATCGGTTGTAATCGCTCGGATATACTTCATACCAGCGGTAAAACGGGCTTCGGCGTTTATGAAATTCTTGATGCCATTGTTGAGCGCATTCCCCCGCCAAAAGGGAATCCCGATGCACCATTGCAGGCGCTTATTTTTGATTCTGTCTATAATTCATATCGCGGTATAATTGCTTACTTCCGTATTTTCAATGGCGCTATTGCCAAAGGCGATAAAGTAAAATTTGTTAATACAAACAGGGAATACCTTGCAGATGAAGTCGGAATTCTGAAACTGGAAAAAGACCCCTGCGCAAAAATTTTCACCGGCGATGTGGGTTATATTATTTCAGGGATTAAAGATGCCCGTGAAGTGAAGGTGGGCGATACTATTACACATGTTGAAAATCCATGCTCTGAATCCATCAAAGGTTTTGAAGATGTAAAACCCATGGTTTTTGCAGGAATTTATCCTGTTGAAACTGAGGAATACGAAGAGCTTCGTACTTCCATGGAAAAGCTTCAGCTCAATGATGCTTCGCTTACGTTTGAACCGGAGGCATCGGCAGCTTTGGGTTTTGGTTTCCGCTGCGGTTTCCTTGGAATGCTGCATATGGAAATAGTGCAGGAGCGGCTGGAACGAGAATTTGATATGACTGTTATCAATACCGTTCCCAACGTTTCATATCATGCGTTTACAACAAAAGGCATAATGAAAGTGGTGAACAACCCTTCCGACATGCCTGATGAAAGCCATATTGATCATATTGAAGAACCTTATATCAGCGCACAGATCATTACAAAATCAGAATACATCGGACCTGTTATAAATCTTTGCATTGATAAACGCGGCATACTTAAAAACCAGGTGTACCTTACAACTGATCGTGTAGAAATAACTTTTGAAATGCCTCTTGCCGAAATTGTTTTTGATTTTTATGATCGTTTGAAAACCATATCGCGCGGTTATGCTTCTTTCGATTACCATCCTCTTGAATACCGCGAAGCCAATCTTGTAAAGCTTGACATACTGCTGAACGGCGATCCTGTGGATGCATTATCAGCTCTTATCCACCGCGAGAATTCACAACAGTTCGGACGCAAGATTTGTGAAAAACTGAGACAACTTATACCGCGGCAGCAGTTCGATATAGCCATTCAGGCCAGCATAGGCGCAAAAATCATAGCCCGCGAAACAGTAAAAGCGTACCGCAAAGATGTTACAGCAAAATGTTACGGCGGCGACATCACCCGTAAACGCAAATTGCTTGAAAAACAGAAAAAAGGCAAAAAGAAAATGCGTCAGGTGGGAAATGTTGAAATACCTCAGTCGGCTTTTCTTGCTGTTTTAAAGTTGGATGAATAGTGCTTTTTTTTCAATATCCAATCACCAATAATGAACACCCAATGTCCAGATTGGATATATATTTTTTCTTGGTAATTGGAAATTGGGCGTTGGATATTGTTTTTATCAGAGACCCTTTATTTATTTGTGTTAATACCGATGCTGTATCTGTAATAGTCTCCGCCAGTTGGCGGATCCTATAACAGATACTATTTCGGCAACCCGAAAGCTTTCGGGACCAAATTTATCTATGGACTAAAACATACTGAGTAATGGTATAACCTGATAAGATGGAAAATGAAACAGAAACGAACAAACTCATTTGCCCGCAAATGAAGAATGAAATTTACTTGCAGGAACATCATATCTTTGAAATCTTGTATCTGTAGGGCTTGATAGTGTTATTCTCAAAATCGATACGAAGCATATAAACAGCATGACTGAGATTCTGAATGTCAACAGTTATTTCATTGGTCCCTTTCTGAATGCTTACTTCTTTTTCGAAAACTTTCAAGCCTTTGTCATCAAATAATGAGATTGTCACATTATCCGTTACCTGAGCAAACATTTGTATAATAAATTCGTTACTTGCAGGATTTGGATAAACTAATACAGGATTATCAGCATCGTTTATTACTGTCCTGATGCTGCTGTATGTAAACTCACCGTCAAAATCGGTTTGTTTCAGGCGATAATAGGAAGTGCCTTCCAGCGGGCTGTCGTCAACTGCATGATAAGCAAGAAGCGAATAATTATTGCCTGCCCCGTTAACGGTAAACAAGGCGATGAACTGCATGTCGGACCCTGCCCTTTCAACGGTGAAATAATCATTATTCATTTCGCTTGCAGTGGTCCATTCAAGATCAACTGAAAGTTCATCGTTCAGCGCCGCATCAAAACTGAGCAATTCGATTGGCAGGGGATTTTCGACCAGAGGATCATCTTCATAAACCGAACCGAATGTCCAGTAGGGATCGTTTGAAGCATTGGCGCTTGTGAACTCAACATATTTTTTGCCGGCATCATCATATACATCATATGGAGTGGTTTCTTTTGTCCATTCCGATGCCATAACACCGTTGTTATTGGCAAGACAGAGGGCGCTGTCTCGTTCCACAGAAGACAATCCCGGAAAATCTTCATCATGATAATAGATCCTTCTTTTTGTATTGGCTCCGCTAATGATATTATGTTGCCAGTACATTTTATCAGTTATTCCTCCCGGAAGGAAATGATAATCTATGTAGGCAAAATTAATAGGTACAATCCAGAAAAACTGCACTTCACTTATATTATCTCCATTTCCGGACTGTGTAGCAACACCAAAGGGACGGCATTCCCCATTATCCCCTAAGGGGTAAATATAAAAGCCTACATCTCTTTTGATATTTCTTGATACAATTCCATCGATGTAAGTGCTGTTGGAACTTGTAATATCCTTCTGTATGGCTTTGCTGTTCATCAGTACCTTTTTCCCTGAACTCATTACAAGGGCACCATTGCTTAAAACCAGAACAATACTATCGGTGGGAACAGCATCGTCGAGGTCGAGGTCATGGTTGCAGTATGCACCGTTGGCCCGGTTCAGAGTGATTTTCTTCAGCTTTTTCATTGCTGTAGGTATGGGGAACTGGTCTTTACCTCCAAGATCGTTGATTACAAGCGATGATGAACTTGTGCTGCGGATGCTGTCTTTTTCATTTCCTGTAAGGTTTCCGGAAACAGTTAGCTGGTATGATCCAAGAATGAGTGAGCCGTCATTGATTGTAAGGTTCGCGCAGGATCCATTGGATGTTAAAGTAATTGTATCCCCGTTATTGATAGTCACATCATCGTTTTCATCTGGCGACCACAATGCTTTGTCGTGATACTTTCCGCCCCATGAATAGGCATCGTCCCAGTTTCCTGAATGTTGCGAAATAAACGAGCCAAGGCTGTTCACCATTCTTTTCAATGATACGGGAGGCAGGACTGTTGCATAATAATAATTTCCGTCAATGATGGCTTTAATGCATTTGCCTTCTATCGAATCGCCAATGAACGCGCTGTCTTTTACATCGTAAGTAAGCCAGAAATAATTATCGCCTTCAAGCAAAGCCTGGGGTGTGGCTGCAACAATTGAAAAGTCCCCGTCAGGTAGTATGGCTGTTCCCTGTATGTCAACTGCTCCAAAATAAGGGGAATGTCCGGTATAAAAAATTCTGGCCTCAATAATATTATCATATGGATTATCGGAAGTGGCAGTGCTTAGTTCGAATTCCTGCACTAACATTGGTGTTCCGCAGTTTCCGCTTGTGGAAATTTTTATTCCGGCTACGCAGTTGGCAAGCGAACCACGAACAATATCGGTGCTGTCGGTATGGTATGTTGTAATATTTGTTATTGTCATTACGGTTGACTGATGCAATATTCCGAAGACGGTATTTAATGAAATGCCGTTGATAGCCGCAGTAGATGAAGGATCCATCAATATTTCATTGGGAGAAAAAATAACACTGCTTATTGCTTTCACCCTTATGCCTGTGATTGCAAGAGTATCGAGATGGCTGTATGAATTAGCTGTTGAGAAAGTAATATCAATAAACTGAGGATCGATGTTAATGTTTGCAATTGTAATATCATTATTTCCATTCCCATAATAAAGATTGCCAACCCCTGCTTCAAATTCAAAATTATTCGGAGCATTGAGAATGAGGTGAACATTATTCTGCGATTTAATGAAACCGGAACTGGTATCGGCATATTCCATAATAACCATAGGCCCGATTTCAACATAATTTATTGAATCGCAAATTGAGGCAGTGGTAGTTCCTGAAGCTATGTACACCTGGCAGTAATTATCATAAACAGTTGCCGACAGGTCGGCTGAACAGCCATTATTATCAGTAACAGTAACAATATAAAAACCGGGAGCGACATTTATATTATCTTCTGTGGTTGCATTATCATTCCAGATATATGTATACGGAAAAGTTCCTCCGCTTGCTGTAATATACACAGCTCCCGTTGCTGATCCGCAAACAATGGCATCGGTAATACTGTCGACACTGACAATAAGTTCAGAAGGACCGATTACGACAAAAGTTTCTGAAGCTGTACAGATATTTGCATCGGTAACGGTAACGGAATAATTGCCTGCAGGAATATTTACCATATCTTCAACCACCTGACCCGAAGACCATGTGAAGTAATAGGGTGAAGTTCCTCCGCCGGCAGTAATATATATTGCGCCATTGGCAGCTCCGCTGCATGAGGTACTGAGTACATTATCGGTAATAATTGCAAGTGCAGCCGGAGAGGGAACAAAAGCGGATTGTATGGCAGTACAGGTAGTGCTGTCTGTAACAGTTACCGTGTAAGTTCCTGAAATCAGATTTAAATAATCGTCACCCACAGTTGTACCGCTGTTTGGTGACCAAATATAACTGTAAGATGAAACACCGCCGGAAACTGTTGTATATATTACGCCATCACTCAATCCGAAGCAACTTACTCCGCTTACACTGTCAATTATGACATTAATCAGTGAATACCCGCTAATTATAATAGTATCGGTAGCGGTACAGCCTGCCTGGTAAACAGAAACGGAATATGTCCCTGCTGTCGCTGAAATGCTCTGGCTTGTTTGCCCGAGAGGATTCCATGAAAAGGTGGCTCCGGGATTTCCTGCATCGAGTGTTATGGATGCGCTATTGCAAATGGTAGTGTCGTTTCCAAGGAATACATCAAGGTTTGAATTTGAAATGATATTGATGTTGTTTAATGCTGCAGTACATCCGTTCATGTCTTTCACTGTTACGGTGTAAGTGTTCTGCGGCAGGTTCTGGAACTGCTGAGCGGACTGGTAGGTATTGCCATTATCAATGGAATACAGCAAAGTACCTGTTCCTCCTGACGCATAAACAGTGATGCTTCCGTCTGTAGTGTTGTTGCATGAAGTATTTGTGACATGTACTGAATCAATAGATAATAGCTCCGGTTCATCAACGATAAATGAAGATGTATCGGTACAGCCATAATTATCACTAACTGTTAAAGAATAAATTCCTGCCGGAATATTTATGTGATCATCATTTGCAGGGAATGCATCGGACCATTGATAAATAAATGGTGCGGTTCCGTCCATTACTGTTGTGAATATGGCTCCGTCCGGTAAACCATGACAGCTGGCATTTTTTATGCTGTCAATGACAATGGCCGGAGGAATGTTGAATACAATCTGGATGGTGTCGGAGTTGGCGCATCCGTTGGGGTCGGTAATTTTCAGAATGTAAGTGTCAGTGTAATACACATCGATGTCGGGAGAATTCTGCAATCCGGGAAGCCAGTAATAACTGCAACCTGCGCATGTTGCCCCGATATTGACGGTATCACCGGTACATGATGTAATATCCGAGCCAAGATCGACGGAGGGCGGTGTGTTGAATAAAACATTAACAGTATCAGCATCGGAACAGCCGCCTGTTACCGTTACAGTAACCGAATACGTGTCTGTAGTTGTTGCGCTTATAGTCTGTGTTACTGCGCCGGTAGACCATGAATAGCTGGCACCGGAAATTAATGGAGCCGAAAGCCAGGCAGTATCGCCGCTGCATAATGACTGATCGGAACCAAGGTCTACCACGGGCGCTGTTATGAAGGTAATATTAACGGTATCGGAACCTGTACATCCGTTTGTAAGATTTGTCACTGTAACAGAATATTCTCCGTCTGTTGTAATGAGAATGGTTTGTGTGGTTTCTTCCGTTGACCACAGATATACGCTTCCTGTATTCTGAGCATCAAGCATGACGGGTGTTCCTGAACATACAGTCTGGTCATTTCCGAGATTCACAACAGGTGAAGTGATAACATTGATATTAATAGTGTCGGCATCGGTACAACCGAATGAATTGCAAACTGTCACGGAATAACTGCCTCCGGTTGTAACTGTGATTATTTGCGTGGTTTCCGAATTCGACCAGAGGTATGAAGCGCCGCTGTCATATCCGGCATCCAGGGTGGTTGAAGTTCCTGAACAGATATTAAAATCAGAGCCTAAGTTAACATCGGGTACAGGATTGAATGTAATCTGGACAGTATCTTTTCCCGTACAGCCAAATGTATTGGTTACCATTACCCAGTATTCACCGGAAACAGAAGTTTGGATGGCTTGTGTATTATCGCCTGTCGACCATAAATAAGTTGCTCCGGGAAAAAATCCGGCATCTGCTGTTATGATAGATCCGGTGCAGGTATCCTTGTCGGGTCCGAGATCAATAACAGGCTCAGGGTTAAATGTTACATGAACGGTATCACTGTCGAAGCATCCGGAACTGTTCTTGGTAACCGTAACAGAATAATCATCAGTAGTTGTAACATTGATAGATTGAGTGGTTTCACCAGTTGACCATAAATATGAACAACCTGTAAAAAAACCGGGGCTTAAGAATACGGAATAGCCTTCGCATTCTGTCTGATCCGAGCCGAGATCAATTGCAACAGAAGATCCGGAAGATACATTAATAGTATCGGCATTCTCACATCCCGTAAACACATCAGTTGCAGTAACGGAATATGTTCCGGAACTTGTGATGTCGATGGCAGGAGTAGTTTCATTGGTTGACCACTGGTAACTGTAATCAATATTAAAACCCGGGTCAAGGGTTATGGAAAATCCCGGGCAAATGGAAGTGTCATTTCCAAGAGAAATATCGGGAAGAGGATGAACAAGAATTTCGATGGTTGCGGAATCAATGCTCAGGGCATTGCTTGCAATAAGTGTAATATTGAATGATCCGGGAGTGTTAAACGTATAGCTTGTATTGTACTGGTTGTCGAAAGTAACATTGTTGATCTGCCATTGGTAGGTTGTTGCGTTGGATGTATAATTCGTAAAGCCGACAGTTTGAAGAGCACACAGGGTATCATTTGTTGCGGAAAAACTTGCTGTAAGATTTTTAACATCAGCAATCCAGTAATCATCCAGTCCATGATTTACCGAAACATTTCCGTCAGTTGAGCTGGAGCTTCCCGCAATTACTGTACTGGCATAGTTGCCCGGAGTGATGGCGTATGTATAATCATAATTTGAACCTCCGAATGATTTTGCCCAGATAGAACTGCCATTCTTATCAAGCTTTACTATCCAGCTGTCCCACATTCCATGATTCATTAATACATCGCCGTCGAAGGATTGTGTGTGTCCGCAAAGAACGAAGCTGCTGTCGGGCGTTTGTATTACCGAAGTTCCTGTTTCGGTATTGGAGCCTCCCAGTGAGCGTTGCCATATAATGTTTCCGGTAGTGTTTATTTTTACTCCCCAGTAATCCTGTGAAAGATGATTGCCTGTCACATCGCCATCATTAGATGAAGTTGAACCCTGAATGAAAATTTTTCCGTCCAGTGTTTTAATGATCTTCGAAGGTATATCGCTCGAGGTACCGCCCAGCGATTTTTGCCACTGTATTGCACCGGCTGAGCTTAATTTTATTATCCAGTAATCTTCGCCACCTTTATTAACAATAACATCCGAGTCGTTGGAATTCGATGAGCAGGCAACAATATAACCTAAGTCAGGTGTCTGAATCACTGATTTTGCTTCATCAAACAAAGAGCCGCCATACGATCTATCCCATTGCATTACACCCAAAGCATCAGTTTTTACAATCCATGCGTCGAACATGCCATTATGATCAAGGATTCCGTTGTCATTGGAAAATGATCTTCCTGCTATCAGGAATCCTCCGTCAGCGGTCTGAATAACATCATTGGCTTCGTCAATATCGGAACCACCGTATGATTGCTGCCACTGAACGGAACCCGAAGCCGATAGTTTTACAGCCCAATAGTCATTATTACCATAGAATTGTGTAATGTCTCCATCCATGGAATTTGTATATCCGACAACGATGTATCCTAAATCGCCGGTTTGCATCACGCATTTTGCCACGTCGGAACCTGAGCCCCCGAAAGATTTTTCCCATTGTTTCGCTCCGAAGTTGTTCAACTTAACCACCCAGAAATCCTGATCGCCAAAGTTTACGGAAACATCGACATCATTTGAATAAGTGGATCCGGCAACGATGTAACCTCCATCGCTTGTTTGATAAACAGAGTATGCAATATCCGTTGAAGTACCTCCGAATGACCTTTCCCATCGCAACGGATTACCAATGGATGGCTGGCCAAATGAATATGTCAGGGGTAAAATCAATAAGATTATGAATATGTATTTTTTCATGACAGATACTATTAATTTTTAATGATCTTCTGATAATAATTTTGATAATTACTTGTAATGTTTAATACATAAATTCCGTTTGGCAGTGATGAAATATCAATAGTTTCGGTAAATAAATTATCGAATTCTTTATGAAAAATAATCCTGCCGTTCATGTCAATAATTTTTATTGTAGAATTTGAATTTGTATTAAATGAAATAATATTTAAAAAATCAGATGCAGGATTCGGGCAGACAATAAAATTGGTTTCAACAACAAGGGTATCACTGATAGCTGCAAGATTTTCGGTTTTTATGATCCAGTAATCGAAAAGTCCGTTATTGTTAGTGATATCACCATCAGAGGAATAAGTGCTGGCGGCCATCACAGCATTTTCATCATTAAATAAGATAAGAGAATTGGCATAATCTGTAAAAACGCCGCCAAATGTGGTAGTCCATTGCAAAGGGCCGCTGGGGTCGAGTTTAAGCAGCCAGCAGTCTGCTTCGCCTTTGTTCAGAATAATATCGCCATCAGATGAATAAGTAGTTCCTGCTGCATATAAATATCCATCGGTGCACTGAACAATATTTGAAATGTAATCATTGTTGCTGCCACCGACCGATTTCTGCCATAGGACAAGTCCATTAGAATTTATTTTAATCAACCATCCGTCAAGCAGGCCATGGCTGTCAGTAATATTGCCGTTGTCAGAATCGGAAATTCCGTATAAAAGTAAACCGTCATAAGTGCTTAACATGCCCATCAGGTTGTCGTTTTCATTTCCCCCGTAGTTTTTCGCCCAGATCAAATCAGCCGAAGAGTTGATTTTTAATGCCACATAGTCGCATTTTTCTGTAAGCCCGTAATGTGTAGTGATATCGCCATCGTCAGAATACGAATAACCGGCAATAATGAATCCGCTGCTGTCGGTTTCCGCCATGGAAACACCATAGTCATCATGAGTTCCGCCATAGGTTTTCTGTTGTATAAGCAAACCGCCGGAATCCAGGTTCAGCAGCCAAATATCAGTAAGCCCTTGATTCGTTGTAATGTCGCCGTCGGATGATTCGGTTTTCCCTATAATCCACAATTTGCCGTCAGCAGTTTCCTTCATATAACATCCTTCTTCGTTGCTGCTGCCTCCGTATGTTTTCTGCCATATGATATTGCCGGAAGTATCTATTTTAAATATCCATACATCAGCATAGCCCTTGTTAAGTGTCAGGTCGCCATCGGATGACTGCGACGATCCGATAAGAAAATAATTTCCGTCGCTGCATTGCATGGCATAGTTAATAAATTCCCCCTGAGAACCTCCGTAGGATTCTTGCCATTCTATATTTCCTGAAACATCAGTTTTTATTACCCATATATCGTAATACCCGTGATTACCGCTTACATCAACATTATCCGATTGTGTTGACCCTGCTACCAGCATACCATTATCTGAAGTCTGAATCACTACAGGGCTTATATCGTCCAAAGTTCCCCCGTAAGTATGCTGCCACTCTATGGAAGGCTGGGAAAACAGAAAAGGGAAAAGGGAATAAAAGAGCAGAGTAAAAAATATTTTCATAGAATAATTTTTTAATGAGACAATTCTGAAGGAAATTAAGAATTCAAAAATATAAAAAATATACCTGATTGTCAACTATTATAATAGACGGGAAAAAGAAGACGAGGTTGTTTATACAGAAGCAGAAATTTTATTAGAGGTTTCACGTATTTGTCTACGTAATTTCCTTTATGATTTCAGGAAATATTATAAAATTTTCTGTGAATCAGGGATAAAACCATACATTTTATAAAGATTATATTATGAAAAGATTC
>JAZDMF010000067.1:0-7194 GCA_043801235.1 Bacteroidota bacterium
ATGTTTATCTGTATTTTCTTTCTCTGCATTCGTACAGCTTTTAAGGTTTTTCAGCGAATACTTTTTGTTTCATCTTTCTGTAACCATTGATTACCAAGGCATTTGGTTGCGAAAAAAAATATTATTTCTTGTTTGCTTGATTTCCACCCTTTTTTTTTGTATATTATAACTGAAACAGAGAAGAGAAAAAAACAAAGAATTATTTAACAATAATACACTACTACCCATGAAAACAATCTATCATATTCAGCGAAAGAAGTCACTTTTTTTATTGGTGGCTTTTATAATGGCAGGCATGGGCCATGTATTTTCACAAAATGTCGGGGTTGGTTCATCAAGCTTTACCCCGAATTACCAGTTTCATATTTATCATAATTCGGCAAGCGGAACCTTGTTCCAGATTACCAACACAACATCAGGTAATTTACCTGCGGATGGTTTTATTATTAATCCGAACACAGGGTTCAATCTGGAATTCAATAACCAGGAAAATGCTGACATATTATTTTTTACAAATAATACTTTCAGGATGGCTATAAAAAATGATGGAAGGGTGGGAATAAATATTAACCCTTCGGCTAATACCCATAAACTACAGGTCGACGGGGCTGCAGCAGTATCTGCAATTCTGGGAATCTTTGATGCAAATAATTATGGTATAGTAGCAACTTCCAACAGCGGGGTTTTCGGAACCAGCAACCAGGTTACAGGAGCAGGGGTGTTTGGTGACGGGTCGACATTTACAACAGGAGTTTACGGACAGACCAATAACGCAAATTATATGGGTCTCGAGGGATATAATGTAAATGCTACAGGCGTTGGAATATTCGGAACGGGTGCTAACTCTGCTGTAAATTCATATTTTGCTGGTTCGGGTGTTTGGGGTCGCGGCACGGTGGGTGTCGGGGGCTTCTATAGTGCTGCAATTTACGGAGCCCTGGGAACAGCCAGTGGTGGTGGTTACGGACAATATTCTTCAAATATTTTCGGATATCTCGGTTATTCCCACAGCGGGGCGCTGGGGGTAAGTAATTCTACTTCAGGAGCTGGTGTTTTCGGAAGTGGAGGCACAGCTACTGATGGCGTGTACGGACAGACAAATAATGCTACTTATAGTGGTGTTACCGGAATAAATTCGAATGTGAACGGCTCAGGAGTATATGGTGCTAATATCGGAACTGCCGGAAACAATCAGGGAGATGGAGTTTTTGGAGTATCCCCTCATTTAAGAGGAGGTGGTACTACAGGATGGAACATCAATACTAACGGTGTTGGCGTTTTTGGTGCAGGCAATAATGCAGCTTTTGCAAAATTCCCCATTGGTGGCTGTGGCGGTGCTTTCACGGGAACCAAGGTGGGGGCTTTCGGATATACATACGATACCACTTCAGTAGGAAGCTATAATATTCCATATACTGCAGTATATGGAATTTCCCGTGTTTACCTGGCTGCTGCCACCGATCTTTATCATGTGGGTGTATACGGACGGCTTGAAAGAACAAGTACGGGAGCCGCACGCAGAAGTGCCGGTGTTATGGGATATTATAATAATTCGGTCACATGGGGCGCCCTGGGTTATGTTGCCAGCACCGGAACTCTTTATGGAGTTTATGGAACCACAGCGTATGCCAGCGGCGTAGGAAAAGTATTACCCGGTTCAGGCGATTCATATTCCGGAATAGGAATTGGCGGATGGGGCGATTTGTTTGGCGCCGATATTCATGGGAAAATATATGGAATGTACGTCGAAGGCGGAAATTACGGCATTTACTCTAACGGAGCAATTATTTCCAATAGCATTTCAGTACAGTTGCAGGATGTTGGTAAGCCGGAACTGACCCCTCTTTATACCAATGTATCAACTGATGTTTCGGTGCAGGCAAGTGGGTATGCCACGCTGGACAATGGAAAATGCACCGTGCGTTTTGATAAAAATTTTGCTGAAGTTATTTCAAAAACAATTCCTGTTGTCATTACTGTTTCACCTATGGGAAAATCAAATGGCGTTTATATATCTGAAGTAACCGAAACAGGTTTTACCGTCACCGAAAACGATGGCGGTGCCAGCAATGTGAATATTTCATTCATCGCCATCGGGCGCAGGGCGGGTTATGAAAACCCTTCATTGCCTCAGGAAGTAGTAGCTTCCGATTATACTCAGAAAATATCAAACGGGCTGGTGAATGATGCTTATTCAGCATCAGTAACCGACGGCTTATATTATCAGGATGGAAAGTTTTTGCTGGGGCAGATTCCGGAAAATGCAAATAAAATGGTGACGACTGATGAAACAACAGAATCAAAAAAACTCACTAATTCATCAGAATTAAAAAACATCGGAATAAAAGAAATTCCTTCAGGAATAAAAGCACTGGAAATAATGATTCAGACTGAAAAAGAAAAGGATTTTATTAAATAAAATATTCTCAACCTTAATAGAAGAAAGGGAATTTTTTATGGAAAAATAAAACTGTAAAACCGGTACTGTACAGACTGATTCATGGAATGTTTTTTTACCTGTTACTCATTGCTGCACTTTCTGTTTCATCGCAGGGGCTCATCAACGATGGCGGGTACATAAATATCGGTGCTAGCGGATGGGTACATGTTGACGGCGATGCTTTGGGAATGTATTCCAATTATACAAACGGATCGTATGATGGAACCATTGATATTGAAGGTACACTTGAAGTTGAAGGAAACTGGACAAATGATGCTGTTAACAATGTTTTCATAAATCGCGACCGCGACGGAACCGTTTTGCTTGATGGAACAACCCGGCAGATTATTGGCGGAACAACACCTACCTTTTTTGAAAATCTGACAGTCGATAACATGGCTAATGTGCAGATGAATGTTGATAACAGCGCAAATGGAATTTTATTCCTGATAAACGGAGTTTACATTTTGAACAGCCATACCATGACGATTGATAATATTCCGACAAATGCAATTTCCCGCATCAACGGTTATATAACAAGCGAAACTATTGACGGTGACCCAAACCCCTGTTACAGCCGCATCAACTGGGTGGTGCAGAACGGAACAGGAGTTTATGTAATTCCTTTCGGAACCTATACTGCATCATTTATTCCTTTCCAGTTTGAAATTATTTCTGCAGGTTCAGGTAATGGAGGTATTATCGTTTCTACATATCATTCGGCTATTGATAACACTCCTTATGCTGACTATCCGTCAACGGTAACTAATATTAACGATCCATGGGGCCGCGATAACACTCCGAATACGGCCGACCGTTACTGGCTTGTAGATTATTCAGGATTTGCTTCAAACCCAACAGCCACATTACAGGTAACTTTTGATGGCACTACCGATTCCGATACCATTACCGAATCGAACCTTCAGGCACAGGCATGGGATGGAACCCAATGGTTGCCACTTACAGGTACTGCAGATGATATTAATAATACAGTGGGAAATATAACAGGTATTGATAATTCTTATGTGTGGACTCTTTCAAATTACGCTAACCCGCCGCTTCCCATTGAACTTGTATTTTTTAATGCAATCTGCAATGAAGAAAATGTAAAACTTTTGTGGACAACCGCATCAGAAACCAATAATGATTTTTTTTCTGTTGAAAGAAGCAGCAATGCTGTTGACTGGGAAAATGTTTTAAATGTCAACGGTGCAGGAAATTCAAACCAGCCTCTCAGTTATCAGGCATGGGACAATGAACCTTTAAATGTTGTTTCATACTATCGCCTGAAACAAACCGATTTCGACGGCAGTTATGCTTATTCAGAAATAGTTACTACCTATTGTAATAATAGCTTATCTGAAAATTCAATATTGAATACCAGTCAAAACGGTGAAATGCTTTTTATGGAGTATTTCAGCGCTGATGAACAGCTTATAAATATCTGTCTTTATAATATTCAGGGGCAGATTGTTAAGGCTCTGTATGAAGTGCCTGCTTCAGAAGGGGCGAATCATTTTGTACTTGATGTTTATGGTATCAGCCAGGGGATATATATGCTTACAGCAGCAGATTCAGCCAAAATATCAGTTCAAAAAATTATGGTTCGTTAAATATACTGGAAATCACTGCATGACATAAACCCTCGTATATTACGTATCAATGTCGTTTAGTTAAGGACTCCGAAGGAGTCAAATAATAATAACCACGGGTATAACCCGTGGAAAATAACCGATCTGTGAAAATGAACCCTGAAAAGGATTCAATATTTCTTCCTAACTAAACGACATTGTATTACGTATATTATATATAGCGTGATAAATAAAACCG
Source organism: Bacteroidota bacterium (assembly GCA_043801235.1). GTDB lineage: Bacteria > Bacteroidota > Bacteroidia > Bacteroidales > CG2-30-32-10 > DAOQAK01. Next base: position 4,271 of record JAZDMF010000067.1, read on the forward strand.
AATTCAATATTCGATTTATTAGCATTCATAATGGTTTCAGAAATAATCACACTGCATTATTTATGTCGCTATGTATAAAAATAAATTTGAATCACACAAACTTTTTGATGCGATTTTTTTATTTTATTGATTATGCCACAACAAATCTATGGCAGAAAATTATCATAAACTTCATTAATGAAGTGTAAGTGAACATCAATAACGATACCGGTGAATTGAAAGCCACCAAATGGAGTGATATCGATGCCAACCCGGCAACGCTGCAAACCCCTGTCAGGAATATTTTCACCCGGCAACTTCATTTTTTTTAATATTATAATGTTTTTAATAAAAAAAAATTAATTTTGAAAGCTAATTTTTTACAAACAAGATGCGTAGATGTTATTTTGACTTTATGTATTTTATGATGAATATTAACATAACGAATAGGAGGCAGAACATTGTTTAAGGTATTAGAAAAAACATTTTTACAGGAGGTTGTTGTCAGAATGCTTATTGAAGCTCCTGAAATTGCCCGCAAAAGGATGGCAGGGCAGTTTATCGTATTAATGATAGATGAAAAAAGTGAGAGGATACCATTAACCATCGTTGATTCTGACAGTGAAAAAGGTACTCTCACAATTATCTACCAGATTGTTGGTAAGTCAACAGCCCAGATGGCGAAGATGGAAAAAGGTGATTATTTCCTTCATGTACTTGGTCCCCTTGGTCATCCGACAGAGATAAAAAATTTTGGAACTACAGTATGTGTCGGCGGTGGAGTCGGGATAGGCGTAGCGTACCCCATAGCGGCAGCGCTCAGGAAAGCAGGGAACAAAGTCATCTCCATCATAGGATCACGGACAAAGGATCTTCTGATTCTCGAAGATGACATGAAGAAGGTAAGTGATCAGTTGCTGGTCGCTACCGATGACGGGAGTTATGGATTCCATGGCTTTGTCAGCGCAGTGTTACAGAATGTCATTGATTCGGGGGAAAAAATAGCCATCGTTTACGCTATAGGACCTGTGCCGATGATGAAAGTTATTGCCAACCTGACAAAACCTTATGGAATTAAAACTATCGTGAGCCTGAACCCTGTTATGATTGATGGCACAGGGATGTGTGGTGGATGCCGTGTTATGGTGGGAGGTAAGACAAAATTTGGTTGTGTTGATGGTCCCGAGTTTGACGGTCATGAAGTTGATTTTAATTTATTAATAAACCGCCTCAGAATGTATTCTAGCCAGGAAAAGCAGGCGATGGAAAAATATGAGTGTGAGTGCCATGGAAAATAACGAAAAGAAAGAAAAAAAGGAAAAGGTTCCCCGGCAGTCAATGCCTGAACAGGATCCCAAAAAACGAATTCACAACTTCGAAGAGGTGCCGTATGGATATACAGCAGAACTTGCCATAACAGAAGCGAAGCGTTGTATTCAATGTAAAAAACCTGCTTGTATTTTAGGATGCCCTGTGGATGTTAAAATTCCTGAATTTATCCAGCAAATTGCCGATGGTAATTTTATCGGAGCAGCCCGGACACTTAAAGAAACCAATGCTCTTCCTGCAGTATGCGGAAGAGTATGCCCTCAGGAAGATCAATGTGAAAAAGTCTGTGTCCTCTCAAAAAAAGGTGAATCGGTAGCTATCGGGAGGCTGGAACGCTTTGCTGCAGATTATGAGCGGGAGTCCGGTAATATCCTGATTCCCGAAATAGCTCCACCGACCGGTTACAAGATAGCTGTTGTTGGTGCAGGTCCTGCCGGACTTACAGTAGCTGGTGATCTTATAAAACTTGGTCACGAAGTTACCATTTTCGAAGCGCTGCATAAGTCAGGCGGTGTTTTGATCTATGGCATTCCTGAGTTTCGTCTTCCCAAGACGATAGTGGATGCAGAGGTTGATTATCTTGAAAAACTTGGTGTAAAAGTTGTAACGAATGCCGCCATTGGCAGGTTGAAGACAGTAGATGATCTTTTTACAGAAGGATTTCATGCTGTATTTTTGGGAGTAGGCGCTGGCGCCCCAGTGTTTATGAACATCCCGGGTGAGAATCTGAGTGGTATCTATTCGGCCAATGAGTATCTCACCAGATCAAATTTAATGAAGGCATACAGATTTCCTGAATATGATACCCCTATTGCATGTGGTAAAAATGTTGCCGTAGTCGGCGGAGGTAATGTGGCTATGGATTCAGTTCGTACAGCACTCCGTTTGGGTGCGGATAATGCCTATATTATCTATCGCCGCAGCGCAGTGGACCTGCCGGCGAGGATAGAAGAAATTCATCTCGCCAAGCAAGAGTGCATTCAGTTTAAACTACTCCATAATCCTGTAGAATACTTAGGCGACGAAAATGGCTGGGTCACGCAAGTTAAATGTATAAGGATGGAACTGGGCGAACCTGATGATTCAGGAAGACGAAGACCGGTCCCTGTTAAAGGATCCGAGTTTACAATTGATGTAGATACGGTTGTTGTAGCCGTCGGGACAGAAGCAAATCCGGTGATACCCAAAACGACGCAGGGGCTCGAAGTGAACAAGTGGGGTTACATTATGGTTAAAAGCGAGAAGGGAGAAACCAGCAGGGAAGGAGTTTATGCCGGAGGAGATATCGTTACCGGTGCAGCAACTGTAATCCTTGCCATGGGAGCCGGAAGAAAAGCAGCTAATGCCATTGATACATATGTAAGAACGAATAAAAATCATAAAAAGTTAACAAGCCCAAAAGACTAATTTGTTGTTATCGGAGGAGGTAATGTGGCAATGAATAGCGCACGTACTGCAATCCGAACAGGATTTTTAATTTTTAATATAATAATTCCCCGACTCTTGAGTCGGGGTTTCCTTATAATCTCCCATTGTTTCAAGGGGAGATGTCGGCCTCCCGATAGCTATTGGGAGGCTGACAGAGGGGTAAATATAAAAATCCGTATCCGACGTAG
>JAZDMF010000081.1:0-12454 GCA_043801235.1 Bacteroidota bacterium
TGTCGAAGAGTGACATAGAAGCGGTCGTCTTCGACAATCCTAATAAATATCGGGATTCTCTGACTGACCGCACCATGTATTAAAATATTTTCCTGTAGTTCTATATCAGGTATAAAAATCAATTTTTAATTATTTTGGTGAAAGTACAACATAAGGAATCATCATTTCTTCCATTGAAATTCCTCCATGCTGGAAAGTGTTACGGTAAAAGCCAACGTAATAATTATAATTATTGGGATAAGCAAAATACTTGTTTTCTTTTGCGAAAATATAGGAAGTGCTCACATTCGTCCTTGGCAGATAAACATCATGCGGATTCCTGATCTCGAAAACGTCCTTTTTCTCGTACTGCAAAGCCTTACCCAGCTTATACCTTAGATTGGTATTGGTATTTTTGTCACCAACCACTTTCGATGGGTTCTGCACCCTGATTGAGCCATGGTCGGTGGTAATAATAAGGTTCGCTTTCTTTTCAGAAATAAATTTTATAATGTCGAGCAAAGGTGAATGTTCAAACCATGATAAGGTAAGCGACCTGTATGCGGCTTCGTCATCGGCAAGCTCCTTGATCACCTCCATATCCGTGCGCGCATGCGAAAGCATATCAACAAAATTATATACAATCACATTCAGCTTGTTCGACATCAGGTTCGGCAATGTTTCCACAAGTTTTTTCCCGAACGACATATTTAAAACCTTGCTGTATGAAAATTTTACATCCTTTCCGAAACGCTTAAGCAGCGATGCAAACAACTCTTCTTCATATTGATTTTTCGTCCCTTCATCTTCTTCGTTCAGCCACAGGTCAGGATACATTTTTTCAATTTCCGTTGGCAGCAGTCCTGCAAAAAGAGCATTTCTTGCATAATGTGTTGCAGTAGGTAAAATGGAAAAATAAAGGTCGTCTTCCACCACTCTGAAATAATTTTCAAATAAAGGCTGCAGTATTTTCCACTGATCGTACCTTAAGTTATCAATTACTATCAGAAAAATAGGCGCGGGCTGAGAAAGAACGGGAAAAACTTTTTCGCGAACGAGTGTATGCGACAGTATGGGTTTCTCCTTTGCTGTTCCGCTGAGCCATGAAACATAATTCGATTCAATGTATTTCGAAAAAAGCGAATTGGCTTCGGTTATCTGCGACCTCAGCACTTCATTCATTCCCGGATCATCTGATTTTTCAAGTTTAAGATCCCAGTTGGCAATTTTTTTATACACATCCATCCACTGCCTGAAACCGAGCTTATCCATAAGAGTCAACCAGATGTCACGGAATTCCTGCTGATATACCGAAGTGGTCTTTTCACTTATCAACCGCTTGTGATCCAGTATCTTTTTAATGCAAAGAAAAATCTGGTTGGGGTTTACAGGTTTTATCAGGTAATCGGCAATGTTCGAACCTATGGCATCATCCATAATGGTTTCTTCTTCGCTTTTGGTAATCATGACAACGGGCGTACCCGGAGCTATCTTCTGGAGCTGAGATAAAGTTTCGATACCTGATAAGCCCGGCATGTTCTCGTCAAGAAAAATAATTTCGAAGGGTTGCTTTTTTACTATGTCAAGGGCTTCATTACCACTATTGGTAGTAACCACCTCATAGCCTTTTTCCTTTAAAAAAATAATATGGGGTTTCAACAATTCAATCTCATCATCGGCCCAGAGAATATTTACTTTTTCCTTGTTTTTTATTTAGCAATATGTATTTAAACTCGCATTCCGGTTTTATATTGTAAAAAATTTTGTAATATTGAAACCCTTTACAAATAACCAATTGCAAATTAAGTGGAAAGTAAGCAGTTAAGCAAACGAAAAATTTTCAATGATCCTGTTTACGGGTTTATTTCCGTGAATGATGATCTTTTGTTTGATATAATTGAGCATCCGTTTTTCCAGCGTCTGCGAAGAATAAAGCAACTCGGACTTACACATATGGTCTATCCCGGGGCATTGCATACTCGCTTCCATCATGCCATGGGCGCCATGTTCCTGATGGGTGAAGCCATAGAAGTATTGCGATCAAAAGGGCATGAAATTTCTGATGAAGAAGCACAGGCAGTAAATATTGCAATACTTCTTCACGATATCGGCCATGGACCGTATTCGCATGCATTAGAAAATTGCATAGTGTATAACATTTCTCATGAACAGATTTCACGATTGTTTATGGACAAATTGAATGAACATTTCAAAGGAAAATTGAAACTTGCCATTGATATATTCAGAAATAAATATTCGAAAAAATTTCTTCACCAGCTTGTTTCCGGCCAGCTGGATGTTGACAGGCTCGATTACCTGAAGCGCGACAGTTTTTTCACAGGAGTATCGGAAGGCGTCATCAGCACCGAACGCATTATCAAAATGATGAATGTTGTGAATGATAACCTGGTCATTGAAGCGAAGGGAATATACTCCATTGAAAAATTCATCATTGCACGCCGGCTGATGTACTGGCAGGTCTACCTTCACAAAACTGTACTGGCTGCTGAATTCCTTCTTGTAAAAATTCTGCAGCGTGCCCGTAACCTTGCTGATAAAGGTGTAAAACTTTTCTGCACTCCGGCTCTCGAGGAATTTCTTTACCACAAATATTCCTTTTCCGATTTTGAAAGGAAACCTTCACTCCTTGAGACTTTCTCCAAACTCGACGACTTCGATATTTTCACATCCGTAAAAGTATGGAGCCGTCATCCTGATTTTGTCCTTTCCGCATTATGCAGCAATCTTGTGAACCGCCATTTGTTTCATACCGAACTGCAGAACAAAGCATTTCCTGAAAAGCAGATCGAGGAAATGAAAAAGAAAGTGGCTGCAAAATACAAATGTAAACTGAACGATGCCGGTTATTTTGTTTTTTCGGGCAAAGTGGAAAATTATGCATACAGCCTCCGGAATGCGAAAATCAACATTCTGTTAAAAGACGGCAGCACGCAAGACATTGCCGAAGCCTCCGACCAGCTGAATGTTTCAGCTCTTACTAAAACCGTTACAAAATATTTCCTATGCCGTCCGAAAATCACATGAAAAACTTTTGAAAAATGTTTATGAAATATTCTCTTTATAACATTTATATTGGTAAATTGCACCGGTTTTTGTAAAATCCGCATATGAAATTTTCTGCAAAACAAATTGCCGGATTACTTGACGGCAAAATTGATGGCGATGAAAATGCCGAAGTCAGCAAACTTTCAAAAATTGAAGAAGGCAGACCCGGATCATTAAGTTTTCTCGCCAATCCCAAGTACTCTCAATACATTTATTCCACTAAGGCTTCAATTGTTATTGTTAACAACGATTTTATTCCCGAACAGAAAATTTCAGCCACACTCATACGTGTAACTGATGCATACCAGTCGTTTGCCAAACTTCTTGAAATTTACAACCAGATAAAACTTAACAAGGCAGGCATTTCCGAAAAAGCCCACATTGCAGGCAGCGCACAGATCGGTAAAAATGTTTATATAGGCGAATTTGTATTTATAGGCGAGTATGCTGAAATAGGCGATAATGTTAAAATATACCCGCAATCGTACATTGGCGACAATACTACCATCGGTGAGAACACCCTTGTGTATGCCGGCGTTAAAATATATTCTGATAATATTATAGGGAAAAATGTAACCGTACATTCGGGCGTGGTTATTGGCGGCGATGGTTTCGGCTTTGTACAGCAAAAGAGCGGAAACAATTATTCAAAGGTTTCCCAGATTGGTAATGTCATTATTGAAGATTTCGTTGAAATAGGCTCCAATACCACTATTGACCGGGCAACTTTAGGCTCCACTATAATAAGGAAAGGCGTCAAGCTCGACAACCTTATTCAAATAGGCCACAATGTTGAAATTGGCGAAAATACTGTCATTGTTGCACAAACCGGTATTGCAGGCTCAACAAAAATCGGCAAAAACTGCATGATAGGCGGACAGGTAGGAATTATCGGCCACCTGCGCATTGCCGATAATGTTAAGATTGCCGCACAGTCAGGAATAGGTAAAAATATTCTTGAAGACGGACTCATCGTTCAGGGCTCCCCTGCATATGAACTGCATGAATACCAGAAATCTTACATCTATTACAAAAAACTTCCTTCCATCGTAAGCCGTATTGAAAAACTTGAAAAGAACCATCAGGATAAAAAATAGTTTCCACCTTAAAACCGCACCCCTTTTTCTTCTATACTTTTAAATTTAAAAAGTAAATTCGTAATGAATTAAAACTTTAAAAGAATTTCAATATTTAATGTTGCGTTTATCTTTGAATTGACTAAAGAAACATTTTTATTTAATATCGGTTTTAAAAAGAATTATTTTTGTTTTTGCAAACCGAAAAAGATATAAGTAAATGGAAGATCCATTCAAAATAAAAGTAGAAGATTTTGTAAGATGGTGCGAAACAGCATTCGCTCATTACAGGAATGAGTATTATGCCGATTCATTAACCAACATGCGCAAGAGCGGTGAAGCGGCATGCAAGCTGATGGTCTATTATAAGTATTCCGAAAAAAGGGCTGAAAACAAAATCGGAAATAAAGGCTATAAAGAACTTATAGAATTGGTAATCAAAGACGATCTTGCACCGCGTATGGTTATTAACTGGCTTGAAGCATTGCAGATTCATGGAAATATAGCCACACACGATAACCGGGTGATACGGGAGCAGGCGCAATACAGCATCACTGCACTTGGGATGCTTACAAACTGGATGTTTAATGAGCTTTTTAAATTAAATATTCCTTCGGAATTAAAAAAAACAATTACACAGGTTTCAGAAAAACCTGAAGCGGATAACACGACTGAAAAATTTGAGGAAGAGTTAAACAGGGTAAAAAATGATAAAGAAGAACTTGAAAAACAACTTAAGGCTTTAAAAGGAAAGGATGAACAGGAAAAAGAGAATATAAGCAAACTTAATAAAGAACTGGAAAAAGCTGCTTTGAAAATTACTGAACTTGAAGCTGCACAACAGAAAATAAATTTTCTGGAGAAAGAGCTTTTGCAGATGAAGACAGAAGCAGATGAACTGAAGCAAAAACAAACGGAAATAATTTTATACAAAAAACACAAGAACTTATTCAGCAGAAAAGCAGTGCTTACGTTTTTATTATCGTTTGCTGTAATTTTCATTATGTGGTTATTTTATAAAAATTTTTATATCAAATCAAATAAAACTACTGATATAGAAAGCATCCATGATTCAGTGCAGTCAAGCGACAGTATAAGAGTAATGGTTCTTCCTTTAAATATTCTTCAGGATAATCCGAACATCAAAATTAAATTCGAGGAAGCTTTTATAAACCGCATTAAACAGAAAATACAGACTCAGAAACTGCGGTTGGACATTTTTTATCAATCATCCTTCAATACTTCTGTATTATCTGTTGAAGATGCTATAAAGGAGGGGCTGAAAGAAAAAGCAGGGCTGGTAATATTCGGAGAAATATATGAACCATTGCAATCGGACAGCACCCGTGTGAATATTAAGTATTCTCTTACCAGGGAGAATAATAAGAATACCGGAGAAACAGGAATAAAATCATTTTTAAATCTTTCAGACAGCTCTGCAATAAAGATACAACAGGAAATAGAATGCTATATTGATTTTGCTCTGGCAGATAATTTTATGAACAGAAGCAAATATTCGGATGCTCTTGAATTGTTATATAATACAGTGCCCATCAATAAATATCAAAAAGAAACGCTCTATGATTTACTTGCCTCATGTCATTTTTATCTGAAGAACTATTCTGCGGCAATAATAGAATTGGAGAAATATATAAAATTTGTACCTGACAGCAGTTACCCATACGCATTTATGGGGAATGTTCTTAAGCAAAAAGGCGATTTTACCGAAGCTGAAAAATATTATAAGAAAGCTTTAAGTATAAAACCAAACGATGTCCAGATTATTTTGAACTATGCAGATATGATTGCCATTAACGGGACTTCAATTTATAATTCTGAATTATCAAAAGAACTTGTATTATCTGCACTCAAATTTGACAGTACAAACTCAATTGCTTTGCAGTACATGGCTGACATTGAATATTCCGATAAAAATTACAAGGAGGCGAAAAAATTTTACTCAAAGTGCACAAAGATCGATGCCGGTAATTTATGGGCAAAAAAACAATTGGCGGAAGTGCTTGCTTTTTATTTTGACGAGCCGGAAAAAGCCGTGGAATATTGCTCCGAAATTTTAAAAAAAGATTTTACATTTGTTTATGCATGGTACCTGCTTGGAAATATATACACATCAACCAGGCTACAGGACACACTAAAATCGGAAATATGTTTTGCAATGAGCAAAAAATATGCACCTGTGGAATCTGAAGGCTCCATAAGTTATGGTATGGGGCTTAATGAATTTAATAAGAATAATTTTAAAAAAGCAATAGCTTTTTTTTTAAAAGCATATTCAGCCGACAGCTCTGATTTATCGTTATGCCATTATATCTCACAATCATTTTTGCAACTGAAAGATTACGATAAAGCCCTGTTATTCATGGAAAGGGAATTCAGTATTGACAGTATGAATTACATCGTAAATTTTAATCTGGGATATTTTTACTGCTATACCGATGAAAAATACTCAAATTATGATAAAGCTTCATATTATTTTGAACGGGTGCTGAAAACCAATCCTTACGATACTCTTTCCCTGCAATACCTCGCACAAATTTATTATTTTCAGCAGAAGATCGAAAAGACTAAAGAAGTATGCACGAAACTTTATTCAATCAGCCCTGACAATTACTATGTAAACAAGTTCCGTGGATATCTCGCCGAGACGGATTTGGATTATCCTTTAGCAATTGAATATTACAAAAAAGCCCTGGCAGTCTTTCCTGATGATGACGAAACGAACGCACGTATTGCAGTTGTTATGATGAAGCTGTCAGGGGATAAATACGTAAAAGAAGCGTTGAATTATGCCAAGCGATCGGTTGAACTCAACCCTGAGTATGCCGACAATTTGTACATATATTCTCAGGCATTATTTTATACAGGCGATCTGAAAAGTGCAAGCGAATATTATTATAAAGCCTTAGATATAAAACCATCGGTTAAAAACGCATATATGGAAAATGCATTTAAGTGAAGAAAAAACGGATTGAAGAAAAAAAATCCTTAATAAATTAAAACTTTAATAGTTTTTTGTTCGCTACCAACAGCTAACCTGATTATATAAAATCCGGGTTTCAAAATGCCTGTATTTATAGATATATTCATCTGCGAATTCGTTAATGAAATATTTTTACTCATTACTAGTTTTCCTGAATAATCATAGATTTCAATTATGCCTTCACCTGAAAAAGAAGAGTTGATATTTAAATTCAATGATGAACCTTCCTGATACCAGATGATGCTTGTACTATTTTCAATTATGTAATTAACTGGAACAACATCGGAATATGTGTATTGTCCATCAAAATCGGTTTGTTTAAGCCGGTAATATGAAATGCCATGAAACGGTTCATAATCTTTTGCACTGTATTGCACTAATTCATTACTATTACCTGCACCGTTTACGAATGTTACTGTTTCAAAATTCATTGCATCTTTACTATTTTCAACAGTAAAGAAATCATTATTAGTTTCTGAAGCCGTTTCCCATTGAAGTTCAATAGTATTATTAATGACTTCGGCAGTAAAGCTTAATAATTCAACAGGAAGTCCGCCTCCTGGATTACCACCAATATCACCGAAAGTAAATGTGCCGAATGTTGAAGCAACATTGGAGGAAATGTTTCCTGCAGGTCCGGCGCTTACCCCGCTCTGCCCTTCGCTCACCCAGTCGGCACCTGTCCAGCGTGCCACGACAAGCTGCGCAGACTGCAGAATATTTATCTGGCTTCTTATATTATCTTCCCAATATAATGTAATATTTACATTATCTGCAGTAACAGCACGGTCAAGAGTCCAGTATTCCACTGTGCTTACATCAGTCAAAGGGCTTGTAACTGGTGTTAAACTTGAATATGCAGAGCTGAAATATTCAGCAGTGAATTCAGTTGTGGCAGTTGCCGGTGCAGATATTCCTATACGCGCCCAGTAACCGCCTTTACCCACTGGAAAAATAAATGCATCGTTTCCTATTTTTTTCATAGGGCCGTTTACATAGCTGCTGCTTGTTCCAGAAGTGGAAGTAGCATTATCAATGAGTGTCAAGAGATTTGTGGCATCGGTATTTAATAAACCGTTGGTTAAAGTGAAAGCACTGTTTACATTAGTTGGTGCAACAAGCGTAACACCATTCAATGAAGAATTATTTATTGTAACATTATTGAACACTGTGCCGTTTGCATTTCCTGTATTAAAAATATTTTGAGCAGAAGCACCGTCAAAAGTAACAGTCCTTGTGCCTTGCGTGAACGGGTCCGCGGCGGTGCTGCTATTATTCCAGTTTCCGGCGACGGTCATATCGAAAGTGCTTACACTTAAAACAGCAAGTCCGGAAATGGTAAGATTTCCATCGACATCTGCATTTGCAGAAAGAGTCTTTGTCTGTTGCACACCGGAAGTATTCGAAAGAGTAAGGTTAAAATAAGTTCCTCCCGCTGTATTAAAAATAGTTTGAGCGCCGTTGTTCCTGTAATAATCAATAGTATTACCAGTAGCTGATGCATTCAGTGAAGAGATCGTAATTGTCGAACCGAAATAATTCAGGTTGCTGTTCAATCCCTGTGTCCATGAGCCAGTTCCTGTCATTGTTCCTGCAGCAGTGCTGGTCATGGTTACTGTCGTGTTGTTGTCAACTGTAACGCTTGTGACAGTCACTGTATTCGCAAAATTAAGGGTTGTACTTCCTGAAACGGACTGGTCATTCGTATTGAATGTAGCTCCACCTGCGGCAAAAGAGGTTCCGTTGCTGCTTATCCCGTTCTTGAAAACCAGGTTGCCTGTGGTGGTAATTGATGTCGAAGTCCAGCTTCCGCCCGGATTTATTGAAACGGCTTCCGTGAAAGTTTTTACACCGGAATTATTGTTAAAGGTTATACTGCCGTCAATAGAGGTTGTAGTACCGACAGTAAAAGTACATGCTCCAATTATATTAGCACCTCCGGTAGTAGTAAATGTTGTTATAATGTTTGCAACATCACCGGGAGCTACACCATTAACAACAGAACCGTTATTCATTACAAAACTGTTTGCAGTGATAGAAGTTCCGTTTGTGTTAAAATCGTAACTGCTTCCTAAAATCTGCCAGCTTCCAAGAACATTATGTGAATATCCGGCAACCGTATTATCAGAATAGGTCGTACCTCCGTACATTATGAAATCGCTGTTAACCGTTGTGCTGCCAGTAAACCATGCAGCACCGCCGCCTGTTTTGGATACATAAAGATTGTGGTACGTTGTAAGCTTGATATCCGAACCGCCGGCGGTACCGTTATAATTAACAGTATTAGGGTTGGCAGCAGCAGTCATTCCTGTTATAGCAGCATCATCTCCTATGTTTAATGTACTGTTGACCGTCTGTGTCCAGCTACCTGTTCCTGTTAAGTCAATTCCGACAGAAAATGTTGTATAATTTGTAACTGTAATTACCGAAACATCAACATTATTGGCAAAGCTTAAGGAAATAGTTCCAGTGATATCCTGATCATTTGTATTGAAAGTAGCTCCGCCTGCGGAAAATGAAACTCCATTATTTGTAATTCCGTTTTGAAAAATCAGGTTCCCCGCAGTAGTAATTAATGTTGAAACCCAGGTCCCATCATTCGTTACAGCACCTGAAAAGGTTATTACTCCTAAATTATTGTTTAATGTAAGCGTTCTTCCGCTTCCAACGGTAGTAGAACCGCTCACAGTTAATGAAACCCTTCCGATAGTAGCGTTGCCATTAATTATATCAAGATCATCAAGAATGTTGACAACACCGTTTGCTCCGCCATTTATTGTGCCGCCATTAAGTTCGGTATATTGCAGATTAGAAATACCTCCTAATGTGCCATCTCCAAAAGTTCCATAAATGGAAGTTGAACCGTCAACTGTGAAATCAAATGCTGCAGGACTGAATGTTACTCCAGTATTGATAATGAAATTATTATTAACGATAGCGTTTCCCCCTGAAGTTTTTGTGTTAGCATTAGAAATAGTCAAATCATAATAAGTGCCTGCGTTTACTGTTTGTGCACCTGCTCCGTTATATTCCACTGTGTTTATATTTGTTCCTGCATCAAATGTTGTTACCGTTGCACTTCCGATAATATATATATATGAATTATTCCCCTGTGTTATTTGACCTGCTCCGTTTAATGTGGTTACTGTCACTGAAACATCATTTGAATTTGTATAAGAACCTGTAATTGTTAAAGTAGTAAAAGCTAAAAGATTTATGCCGCTAATGATTTTTCCAGCGCCTGTTAAGGTATATGTTCCGGTATTTGCATTAAATGTCCCATCATTTTGTATGTTTCCGTTAATTGCAAATCCTTCTGCTGCTGTTACATTCCAGATACCTCCGGCATTAACAATAATATCTTCAAATGTTTTAGCACCAGTTGCATTCATATTCAAAGTCCCGCTAATGCTTGTTGTACCTGAGACTGAAATACTATTTGTTGAAGTTATTGTACCGCTTGATGTAGTAAAATCGTTGTCAATAATAGTAGCAGCCGCCATATTTGCAGTTGTACCGGTAGTTTTGTTTACTGTTAAATCATAATAAGTAGTACCTCTTATTGTTTGAGGATCCAAACTTCCCAGATAATTAACTGTGCCTGTACCGTCAGAAAATGTGCCTGTTTGGGTGTTGTTCCCGCTAATGTTTAATGTGCCTGTTGAACAGGAAAATCCACCTGCTCCGGTTAAATTTCCTGTCAGGTTTACTGTGTTCCCTGAAATATCTAATGTTGCATTGGCAACACTTATTGTCAGATTTCCTGAGATATTAAGTGGCGTTCCTGTCAAAGTTTTATTGGAAATTGCAGCGCCCGTAGTTAATATTAAATTCCCATAACCCGGAACCGCTGAAATGTTTTGATCGGCATTTGTCTGATAGGTTACAGTACTTGTTGGATCTAATGTAATATTTGCTGTAATAAAGTTTGTGGGGAAATCAACGGTTGTTATATTTGTAGTTAAGCCAAGTGTCAAAATTGTTCCGGCAGCCATTGTAAAATTTCCTGTTGCATTTCCTGTTATCTGGTAAGTGCTTGAGGCAAGAGTTCCGCCGGTAACAGATAAATTACCATTCAAAGTAATTGCTCCGCCAAGTGTTGATGTTCCCGCATTACTATTTGTCAAGTGCCAGTATGTCCCGCCATTTATTGTTTGTGCTCCTGCACTTGTATAATCAACAGTATTTGTATTCGTTCCCGCATCAAGTGTTGCCACTGAAGCATTACCTGCTATGTACAAATATGAACCAGCACCCTGTGTCCAGGTTCCTGCTCCATTCAAGGTTGTTACATACACTGTTGAATTATTGGTGTATGTACCGTTAACCGTCAAAGTAGTAAATGTTGTGGAAGCTGCGGTCCCGCTGATTGACATTCCTGCACCTGTCAAAGTATAAACACCAGTTCCTGCTGTATATGTTCCATTATTTATCAAATCACCATTTATTGTTATTGCTTCATTGGCAGTATTACTCCACGTGCCGTTTACAGTAATATCATTAAAGATTTTTGTTCCTGCCGCACTTGTTATTGAAAGAGTTCCATTAACTAATGCAGAACCTGAAACAGTCAGGTTAAATGCACCAACAGTGAATGTACCGGTTGTTATTGTCAAATCTTCATTAATAGTTGTATTGGCATTTATTGAAGCGTTTTGAGCATCATCCAGCTCAACATTACTGTAGCCACCTGTTCCTGCTAATGTATGTGCGGCAGAGCCTGCGTTCAGGTATATTTTCCCTGCTCCGGAATGTGTTCCGGTATTCGTTACATTTCCTTTTACGGTAATTGTATTGCCTGCATCAGCAAATGTATTATTAGCGCCGTTAATAAGATTACCATTCACAGTGATATCGCTATCTGCAGTTTTTGTTACGGCTGCTGTGGCAGTTAAAGTCAGATTTCCATAAGTCGGGACAGAAGAAATAGTTTGTGCCTGATTAGAATTGTAATTAACAGTGTTTGTTAGATTCAGTGAAATATTCGGGGCTGTATAATTTGTCGGGAAAGCAGTAGCTGTAGCGGCAGTTCCCAGCGTAAGCGTTGTACCTGCAGCCATTGTAAATAATCCGGTAGCATTACCGGTTATCTGGAATCCGCCATCTGCTAAAGTTCCTCCATTAACAGTTATATCTCCATTAACCGTTGCAGCAGCGCCCATCGTTGTTGTTCCTGCATTTGATGCCATTAAATGATGATAAGTCGTTCCTCTTGCGGTTTGTGCAACACCACTATTATAATCAACAGTATTAGGATTTGCTGTGGCATTTAACGTAGTTATTGTAATAGTAGAGCCGGAATAGTTTAATGTGCTGTTTACTCCCTGTGTCC
>JAZDMF010000106.1:0-5494 GCA_043801235.1 Bacteroidota bacterium
TAATGTGGGTGGCAGAAAAAAATAAAATGTGTGGTAGGAAAAATAAAAAAAGGGCAATGAAACTCTCATTGCCCGGTTGAACAAAGCACAGGAAATAAATTTTATTCCGGTGGTTTTTCTGTTTCGATTTCCTGCTTAACAATACTTCTTCCGTACCGTCCGAACTGGAAATGTGCAATGCGGAAAATATTTCCGACATCAAAAGTCATGACTTGAATATAATACCCTTCATAACCGTTGGGGAAGGTTCCGTTAAATGGATTGCTTCCGTTTACCAGGGAAACAGGTTGCCCGTTATATAAAGCAGTTACAGTAAAATTAGTGTTTGCACCGGGAATACATTGTTTATAATACCATACCTGCACCTTAAAAGTTCCGAGAGGGACTGAATCGGTATAAAAAACATTTTCGTTGTTCACTGAATCGTAAACACAATTTGCGTTAGCATCCAGATCAAGTATCCCGCCATTTGGTGACAAAGTGTTGCCCCAGTATATTACAAAACCATCGGGTTCTATTACATGCAGATCAAGGTCATTATGCTGATCGAACGACAGGCTTATCTGCAAATCGCCGGACTGGGCCGATTTTAAAACAACAGGAAGATAGTAAGGAAGGCTTATATTTCCTTTACTGTCTTCCAGACATATTTTAATTATAAAGTTATTCTTTTTAACCATCTGCGATAAAATGATCACAAGGCTGTACATATCGTTTTCTTCCGGCGGTACTTCCAGCCTGTAATATCCATAAGCGTCAACCACTCCGTAGTGTAAAAAGGTAACATCATTCTCTGAGTCGAAGAACTGTACATATAATTTATTATTGCCACCGGGAATAACATAAGAGTTGCCTGAAACATCAATGATATCAGGACATCCGGCAAATACAACATGATGCTCTGGCATCCAGCCGTTCATAAATTCGCCGTTATAATTATTCAGGTATTCATAGATGGTTTCGGTTGGCTGCGGAACAGACAATGACTGATCAGAATCAATGACAGGCGCTTCCTTCTTACAGGAAAAAATAACCAGAGAAATAAATAATATATAAAAAATAATTTTCTTCACTTGCACATCAAATTAAAACCTGTATGAAATTCCCATTCTAAGTCCGTAAGTAATGTATTTCTGGTTCACAGGATATTCTTTATCGAATACCGAATTGAATGTATAGTTTATGGATGGTTGTGCAAAAATGCTGTAACGCGGAGAAATTATATAATTCACTCCGGCACGCAATAAACCGCTGTATACAATTTTTCTTAAAGGCAGTGATTGGTTTTCAACGCCGGAAATGGTATAGTTATCCGTTTCAATCATGCGTCCTGATATGGAAAGAGGGATTCCAAGCGAAATACCACCGGAAACCGAATACTGAAATTTCCCGCGGCTAATGCTATATCCTGCCATTACTGGGATCTGCAAATAACTTATCTGCATCGATGCCTTCTTTTTCTTATCGTAGGATACCAATCCGGTTAATGGAGACCATGAATACGATATTGAATCATTACAATTACCAAGAGAATCAATATATAAATAAATGAACATTGTATCCAGATGCCATCCCAATGTATCTATTCCTGAATATGTGTATCTGAATTCTGAAACACTTGAAATTTTTGAATAATTCAGGCCCGTTTGAAAAAACCAATGATTAAAATCAATTTTCCCTTCGATGCCTGCCGACCAGGAATAAGAAGTCAATTCGGCCTGCTTACGCTTTTCAACATCCATCTGGTAGTCTTCCTGATTATTTTTCAGATTCATGTATGAAATTTCAGGAGCATAGGAAAACTCAAGTGAAAAATTGCCCATGCCCAAACCTTTGTTTAACGGAACATCAGGTAACTGATGTAAATACTTTTCTGAAATTATTTTATTGTCAGAAAGCGCTGTGCTGCCAAACATGAATAATGACAACGGGTTTATTAGGAAAATATTTTTATTAAATTCTTTCCCTGAAATTTTTTCTGAAACTTCTGCAAGATCAGTATTTCCAAAATTCAAATCATTATTGAACTTTTGCTCACTATTCTTTTCAGGAAGCTGATTTGAATTGAGCTGGGCAGGCTTATTATTGAACATATCTGCGTTTGTATTTTTGTACAAATTTTGATTCGAATTCTCCGCAGTTGATAAATCATTATTATTATTGAGCGGAGATATATTCACGGGATAATTACCGGCCACAACATCAGAATTTAAAGAAAAAATTTCAGCGGAGTTTATTTCTCTCTGAAGAGGGCTGTTGTATGCAATCTTTATATCGGGACTGATGTATGGTTTTATGAAAAATACAGTTGTCAGCACGATCAATGAGGGCACAATAAATTTCACCCATGCCGACTGGTAAAAAGTTTTCCAGAACACGGGTTTGTTAAGTGATGATTCAATAGCGGGCCATAAATCTGTTTTGGGTTTATGCTCATTATTTTTAAGCATTCTCCTGAGCCGGGTCATGGCAATATTTTCATCAAGGCTGGAATTAATTTTATTCCATACCTCTGATTTGGGCGAGTGCTGCGGCAGGTTCGCCAGCAATTGTTTGATGATATGATCAAAATCGTCCATCATAATAATTAATACATCAGGTCTTTTAATAAATTGCGAAGATGTTTTTTCGCATAAAATAATTGTGATTTTGAGGTTCCTTCCGAAATATTAAGCATTTCGCCCACTTCCTTATGTGTGTACCCTTCCACTTCTATCAATAAAAACACTGTCCTGTATCCTGTAGGCAGCGACAAAATAGTTTTTTCAATATATTCATTGGTAAGTGTACAACTGTTTTGCGCAGGCATGTTCATTGTTCTTTCATCAATTTCTTCCTTGAAAACATTTTTCTTCAGTTTTCTTAAGGCTGTACGGATTACAATGGTTTTAATCCATGCTCCTATTGTCGATTCTCTCCTGAATGTTTTCAGATCCTTGAAAACCTGTATAAATGCTTCCTGAAGTGCATCGCTGGCATCATCTTCATTTTTAAGTATTCTGAAAGCAATAGAATACATGGCATTACAATATTTGTAATACAACTTCTTCTGAGCCTTCCTGTCGTTATTCAAACAACCTTCAAGAAGCTCAACCTCTGTTTCCCGTTCCAGGAACATAAATTAAAAGCCCAGGGCTTTAATTTTAACTATACTGCACATGGGTTAAATTATTGCATTTTAAATACCCAATAAATGCAGAATGTAGAATAATGAATATCCAATATAGAAGTGAAAATCTAAATTCTACATTGAAAATTTTACATTCTGTATTTTTTCTAAAAATGTATTAATTTATCCCGTTTTTTATTATAATGTGTATCTTATTATGTATATGGTTGTATAAAATTACTCAATCTGACAAAGGAAATCCAAAAAAATTCTGTTAAAATATTTTTTCCTGATATTTCAGGCCGTGTATTTTTGAATATCATATAAATAAATTGTTAATTCATAGTAGATTTTTCATTTTTAATCGTATATTTGTCACAAGTTGATATAAAAATTAGCTTTATGGTAGAAATAAATCTGGAAACCGGCGAAAAAAAGATAGATACATGGACTGTATTCTATATTGACCCGAAGGGAAACAGATATAACGGAAAGCTTACTGTTACCGACAGGCGTTTGCTTTACGATGCCAAATTCGATATGTCGTTTTGGGGACTTTTAGAAGAATCTTTATTTTACAAAACAGGTTCTGAAGGTTATTTAACCATTCCCAAAAGCCGTATCATTAAAATTGAAACCAAAAAAAGTTTCATCAAGAAGCAAATATTTATTACCATCGATAACGGTCAGGTTCACACCTTCGATTATGGAATGCTGAACATTGATAAAATTGTTGAAGCTATAGAACAGAAATAGCTTTACAGGAAAATGAACCTGTAATAACCTGCCGGATAAATATTCCCTGTTGCCCCGTCGAAATGATAATATTTCGGGGCTTTATTTCCCTTGTATCTTTCATGGATATATTTATTCATGAAATAATCAAATAAATAATGCGCATTCATTTCTCCGAAATCGGTTGACATTTTATAGATATTATCTAAATTAATGTCTGTCCTTTGGTAAACAT
Organism: Bacteroidota bacterium; assembly: GCA_043801235.1. Lineage (GTDB taxonomy): Bacteria > Bacteroidota > Bacteroidia > Bacteroidales > CG2-30-32-10 > DAOQAK01. The sequence goes on from JAZDMF010000106.1 coordinate 4,080, forward strand.
ATTTCACCATTCCCGAAAAACTTTTTGTAAAATATCCTTCAACCACATCGGATATCTGCTCTTTGCTGTATAAAACCTGTGAAGTATCCTGGGTTCCGTTCACTTCTGTCACTTCCATCCACATGTTCACACTAACAGCATTTAAATTAAAATCTTCATAATAAGTGAGTGTGTCAAATTGTTCAGAAGCCGTATACGGAATAATAAATTCATCAAGCTCTATCTGTGCGATCCGGATAATATATGATTTTGTACCCAAATGCATGAACCTGCTCATTTCATCATCGCCGTATACCTTGAATGGCCCGCTTTTCAGTATACTTTCGAAATTTGAATATATTAAACCGGAAATCAAAGTATCTTTTATTTCGTCAAGGAAAAAGCTTGCAGCAAGGCTTGCCGAATCGCTTCCGTCTTTTCCCTGCTTCTCATCAGCAAGCGACTGATTTTGCTTAATAAAAATAAAATCTTCAGGTATCAGCAAAAGCAGATGCGTTGTATCGCAGGATTTCAAAAAGGTATTTGCAAGTTTTTTTTCATGGGAACATGAAACGAAAAGAAATAAAATAAATGGAAGTATGATAAGAAATAATGATTTTAATTCCTGCTGATGAAACAATTTTGAACTTTGCATGGTTAAAATTATACTTTATTTTGCTATTCAGAAAATCGGTTACCGGTAATCAGTTAACAGTAATCAGTGTGTCCTTGCATAGAACGACCGATCACCGATTACCGTTCACTGATTACAAAATATAAATTGTATTTTGTTTTCAGAAGAACAAATCCCGTTTCTATTAATCTTCTGTTTTGCGGCATTCAAGCAATCGTTTTCCGAATCGTTTACCAAAATCAATGCATTTTTCAAAATCTTTTTCATGCAGTGTGAACTTCACCGGAAAATCTTCTTCAAACATGCTTAAGCGGAGATTGGCAAGATTATCACGAATAATTTTTATTGCTTCACCGCTCCATCCGTAGGAACCGAATACAGCAGCCAGTTTTCCTCCGTCTCTGATCGGACTGATCACTGCCAGCATCTGGAAAATCTGTGGCAAAGTATTTTTATTGATCGTGGGAGAACCAATGATTATTGCGCTGCTTGCTGCAATCCGGCTTTCAATAGCTCCTGCATTCTCTTTCTCTATATCACAAACATTCACTTCTATATCACCTGCAAAACGGATACCTTCTGCAATTTTCCCGGCTATCAGAGAAGTATTACCATACGCGGAAACATAAGGGATAAATACATTTTGTTTATCAATCAATGATAAAGCTTGTTTTGCATAAGCCTCTGACAGGTCGACATACTTTTTCCAGTTTTTTCTTAAAATGGGACCATGTCCTGTGCATATGGCTGTTATTTCAAGTGGCCTGATTTTTTCAATTGCTTTCAGCATAAAACGACTGAA
>JAZDMF010000124.1:0-2102 GCA_043801235.1 Bacteroidota bacterium
ATTGTCAGCTTATTACGGATACATAGCTGCAATGTGGGTTAAAGACGTTATATAGTTTGACGTTTGTTGTAGACGGCGGGCTTGTTTTGACTACAAAGGAAATTGTTATGTATTGTTCTTTTGATTTTTTTGCATTAAAAAAGGAGAAGGGATTCCGAGGTCTTTACAAATTTTTACACAGAGATTTCTTTTCAGTTCACGGTGTCGTGGAACAGTTGACCACCGGTTGTTTAACGTATTTCTCCATATTTCATGATTTGCACCCTGCCTGTATAACCGGCAATGGTTTTCCCTGAGATGTCTGCAGAAATTGTTTTTGTTCATGCCTGAACCAGTTCAAAAGGCTCTTGAAAAAACTTTTTATTAGCTGTTTTTTTAGGTTTAAAAAGTTCGCGGTTCATACGAATTGCCAGTAAAAACGCATCTTTCAGGTTGCGTTTTGCTTCAATAAGGGTTTCGCCCTGGGTATTTATTCCGGGTATTTCAGGAATATATGCAAGGTAACCGCCTTCTTCAGCTGGTTCGAAAACTGCGGTAAAATGTGCTTTTGCTTTCATGTGTCTTTAAAGATAACTAATGTGAAGTGCAAATATAATGTTTATTTATTGAACAGACTCTTGTCAAACGGTTTAATTGCTGCATTGTTAAATCGTTCAAAAACCGCTATTGCAGGGCTAAAAACTTAACAGATTTGAAAAGTCAAAGATGCTTAGATTCAGTAATACATACAGGCATGGCAAGCTGGGTAAATGAGTTTCCGTGATTTTACAAAATGTTCATCCGAAGAATAATCAATAAATAACAAACTTTTTAGTAAGGACATTATTTTCAGTTACGATTTTTATTATATAAACTCCTTTAGGCAATGCAGAAACATCAGAAGAAAGAATTCCGGATTGAATAAGATCGGAATCTGCAAAATATTTTTCTGATTTCACTATACTGCCTTTCGTATCTATAATTTCCAGTGAAAGAATGTTTTCATTTGAGGGAAATTCAATATAGATTTTATCGCTTGCAGGATTAGGATAAATTTTTACCGCAATACCGGAAAAGTATTCATTAATAGCAGATGTACAGGAATTGTTAGAATTATCAAACGAATGAAGCATAAAGCACCAATTACCTGTTCCATTTGGATACTGTCCATAAGAAATATCAGTATATTGAGCAGGATAACCCAGATAATCCTGCAGCACACCTGCGGAATTTGATAATACGATATCTTCGCCTGTCGCTGAAAGTTTATAATTAGTGTGCAATCCTGATTGTAACGTATCGCCATCAGCCCGGATTATTAAGAAACCATTTGCATTGATTATAGTATTGGCAGGGAATTGCCATTTGGAGGGATCATTATAATTATCCGATAAATACCAACCCGATAAATCTACAGCATTCCCTGTAGTATTATATAGTTCAATCCAATCGGGATAATTACCATCTTCCGGGTCCTGGACACTGTTTTGATTAGAAGCCATAAATTCATTAACAGCCACATCTGAAACGAGCAATACTGTCGGGATTGTATAATATTCATGTTCTGCTCTTTCAGGTGAGAATACACCTGCATCATTATTTTCGGCATAAATATAATAGTGAATTGCGGGTGAAGTAACAGGCACTGAAACTCCGTATGTGCCGTCACCGGAAGCACCATCGCCATGAGCGCCATCATCGTACATACCTGTTCTGGTGAATTTTTCCATCACGGAGTATCTGAGTCCGAGATACACTTCAGTTGCATTGGTAATATCTGCCGTGATGTAAATGTTTGAACCGATGGAAGGAAAAGTATCCGAGGGCTGGATGTTTGAAATAGTTGGCGGCACCTGCTGGAACTCGGTAGTTGAATTCAGATATGTAGTACGTGCATCCATCAAAACCTGGAGGCCGGGTATTGTTAAGGGACCCGAGGTGGTATTCTGGGTAATGGCATTCTGGAATTCAGAATAAGAAAAAAATGTATTGGGATCCGATTGAAATGCAGTGTCAATGATTGACATCAGGTTTTGTGCCTCGGTGATATAAGTGCTGTTTGCGAAATTTTCATTAAGAATAGTAGACATGTGTGCAATGTACATCCGCTTATACATTGAGTC
>JAZDMF010000263.1:0-14640 GCA_043801235.1 Bacteroidota bacterium
AATATTTCTTTTTTTATTGTATTCCGTATTTTTTTTACATGCGCAAACCGATAATGACAACCTTCTTACTCCCTTTCAGCAATACGGTTTGTGGGGCTACAAGTATAAGTCTACAGGAACGGTGGCTGTGTATCCCCAGTATGATTTTGCCGATTACCTTTTTGCCGACGGACTTACAAAAGTAACCCGCCAGAAAAAGGCAGGACTGATTAACAGTTATGGAACCGAAATCGTTGCCTGCAAATATGATGATATAATATGGAACACCGAATCGCATTCCTACCTTAGCGGGGAAGGTCTTATACAGGTAAAGCTCTGGAAAAAAAACGGCCTGATCAACAAAAACGGAAAAGAAATTGTTTCATGCAAATACGATCTGATCGGTTCTTTTTCCGACAGCATCGCAATGGTAAAAATCAGCGGGAAATCGGGTTACATAAATACCCTGGGAAAGGAAATCATTCCATGCAATTATGCAGAAATCACCAAAGACAAAACATACACTTCGTTGCTTGTCGTTTCCAAAGACAGCAAATACGGCGTTTTCAATAAATACGGAAAAGAAATAGCTTCATGCAAATACGATAATGTTACCATTGATAAGAATGGAGTACATATAAAGCTGGATGATAAAAATGGCTTGATAGGCTTTGACGGAAAAGTAGTCATTCCCTGTGAATATGATGCCGTTGGGGAATTTTACGACAGCCTTGCTCTGGTGAAGAAATCTGACAAATACGGATTCTTCAATAAGACCGGAATACTTGTAATTCCCTGCGAGTATGACAAAATATTATGGAACGAAAAAAAGCATAATTATTTTCCCGGCGGAAAAGTATGCGTTCAGAAAGACGGCAAATATGGAATTATTGATAAAAAAGGGAACAGCATTGTTGATTGTAAGTACGACTGGGAATTTCATCTGCCTGTTTTTTCCGATTATGCCGATGTTACAAAAGACGGGTTGAAGGGTATCATCAATAAAACCGGAAAAGAAATCCTGCCCTGCAAATACGATGAGATCAACTGGGATTATGACCCTGAAAAAAATGCAAATATGCCCGCCGACATAAAAGGTAAAACATTATTCACTGCAAAGTATCAGGAAAAATGGGGCGTTATTGATGATGATAACAATATAGTTATTCCTTTTAAATACGAAGAAATAGATTGTTTTGTGAACGGACTTGCCGCTGCCAGCCTTGAAGGAAAATGGGGATACATCAATATGCACGACAGCATCGCTGTTCCGTTTATTTATAATTATTGCCAGAATTTTGACAACAACCTGGCCATCGCGGGGTATTACGAGTTTGAAGAAAACACGAATAATGTCATCAATAAATTCGGTCTGGTCAACTATAAAGGAAAAAAAATTCTGCCTTTTGAATATTCAATTACCTGGCTGAAATCGGAAAATGTTTATGTTTTTTCTACTTCAGATGCAAAAGTGGGAGTGGCCGACAGCAATGGTAAAGTGTTTATTGAGCCCGTGAATAATATTACCACATCGTGGGATTCATGGAGGTCGGACGGCATTATTAAGGCATATGATAAAGAGAAAGAGAAGTATGGTTTTTATTCACAAAAAGGGAAGATAATTATTCCTTTTAAATATATTGATGCGGGCAATTTCAGTGAAGACCTGGTGGTTGTGAGAGAAGAGTTTAAGTGGGGATATATTGATAAAAAAGGAAAAGAAATAATTCCTTTCATTTACGACGAGGCCTATGGCTTTTCAGAAGGGCTGGCCCTGGTAAGGCTGAATGCCAAATATGGTTTCATTGATAAAAAAGGGAAGGAAACAGTAACACCTCAGTATGTGGCGGCATGCAGCTTTTCCGATGGCTTTGCAAGGGTTCAGGAAAATGAAACAACCTACGGGCTGATTGATAAAACAGGAAAAATGATAATTCCTGCTGTCCAGGATAACATTCTTCTGAACAGCAGCATGGTTTCGTATTTTACTGAAGGCCTTTCACTGGTCCAGCAAAACGGACAGTTCGGATATTACAATAAACAGGGAGTCCAGGTGATTCCGTGCAAATACAGCTGGGCCGATTTCTTTTCGTATAACAGGGCTGTGGTGAAGGATAGTTCCGGTAAATACAGGTATATTGACAGAAACGGTAATTTTGCTTTTCCTGCAAAATACAGCAAAGCCTATAGTTTCTATAAAAGCTATGCCATAGTCAAAAAAGATAAATCCTTTCAGATGATTGATACATCAGGCAGTGTGGTGAAAACTTTCGCCTACGATGAAGTAAAATCATTTTATGATGGTCCTGCTGCGGTGAAGCTGGGAAAACTCTGGGGTTTCATCGATGAAAAAGGGAATGAAATTATTCCTCCGAAATATGATAAAGCTGCATCTTTCCGCAAGGGCGAAGCACAGGTTGAAATTGACGGAGACATTTACCGTATAAATATTAATGATGAAATAACGGGGCAGGGCGTGAAATGATCTTATTTTCTAATACTGCATCCTGTAAAATTTATTATTCTCGCTCAGTTCCAGGGGATGTTCTTTAAACCATGTAACAACAGAATTCCGGTTTTTGATTTAATACTTCTGCAATCGTCAATCGCCTGCCCGGCCGGCGAGGCTGGTTGATCAGTTTTCGTTAATAAAACAAGAATGAATCAATAGCATTTTTGTAAAGAATGTTGAAACAGCATTAAAGAATAGGAATCATAAATTTAACACCTGAAATGTAATCGAATTTATGTCAGAATAAAATTCAATTCTGAATTTTACAATTTATTTTTTCGATTTTTTAACAGGTACCAGCCCTTCATTTTCGCAATCAAGAACCATTTCCCAGTTACCTTCTTTGTTTTTCTTCCATACGGTAATATAGGAGCCCTTTGAGGAAACAGCATTCCCTTTGGGTCCGGTTCCCGATGCCTCATAAATACCGTACAGGTAAGCCAGGTCGCCCGATTGTGATACGTCAACAAGTGTAGGTGTCCGGGTTATTTTAACATCCTTTATTTTCTTTTTGCCCATAAAGGCAACAACGGAATCTTTTGATTCAATGGGCATGTGATTTGTTTTCAGGTAAACTCCGTTGTCGCTCATGTATTTATCAAAAGCGTCTTTTATCCCGATGGAAACCGAATAAACGGAGAACTCCTTATCAATGGCAAGAATTTCTTTTTTTGCAGAACCGGTATCAGCCGATAATAAGCTGTTGACAGTGCTTTTCTTTTCGGGCCGATTGTGATGATCGCATGATGCAAAAAACAGAATGCATGCAGCCAGAATAATCAGTTGTTTCATAATGTATTTTTTTTCAAATATACGGATCATTTGATTGCGCAATCTCAACTTTTTTGTGAGTAAGATTTCAGAAATAGTATTGCTTTTTTCCGGGTACCCATGCGCGTATTCTTCAAATGCCTTATTGTAAAAGCCATAACTTCTTTTTTCTTACAAGCAGATAACATATCATAAATTTTCGGGAAAGAATCAATGATGTGTCCCGCCAGTATTTTATTGCATTCGCTGCTGACATTACTGTTTTTAAAATACAGTAATTTTTTTACGATATCGTCAGCAGGAAAAATATTGTTCACCGCCAGTTTCCAAATATTCGCAACAATATGACCGGCCGTTATCATAGAATCATTTTCAATGAGCTTGCAAAATGTTTTGAAAAGTTTTTTATCAATTTTATTTTCCGAATCGACAAAAGAAAAATTCATCAGAATATCAATCGCCGTCCATTTATGAATATTGTTTTTACCTTGAAGAAGATTTTTAAATGAGTCAAAATATTTATACAATAATTCCGGTTTTTCTTCGCTGAGAAGAAATAGCACTTTTGACGAGCCGTATTTTATTTTCGCTTTTTCAGAATCCAGGTTCTTAATAATTTCTGTAATGTTTATGGGTTCTTTGATTAGAATTTCAGCAACTGATGCAGCTGCTTTGTTGCCTTGTTCTGCAAGGAGTTTTTGAATGCCTGTTTTCGCCATTATCAAAAAAATAATATTTCTGTTCAGTTTATCAGTTGTCGGGTATCAGTTTTCGGTTGATCGGCCAGGTTTTACACTGCTTAAGTTTTCAATAAACGTGGAGTAAAATATATTTTATTTTTTCTGATAACTGAAAAACCGGCATCTGAAATCCGATAAACTGAAATAAAACATCCGATTTGAAATATTTTTTAAAACACTTTATGGTTGAAAATTTAATACGCCATTTTCCTGTCCCGCCGTCTTTTTGTTTCGTTGGCATAGCGGATGCCGAAAGTTTTTTTGTTTTCCTCAAGCCATTGGGTAAAACATGTGGGAGCAACAGGCGTATTCCTCGAATACATATACCCGTCGTTTAATGCATTCATCTCGTCGCGTGTCAGGATCTGGTCACCGGTAATCATGCTGATAATTTTTCCTGCAAAATAGATCCATGATGATGGCAGGGTGAGAATCCAGCGCTTTTTATTTAATATTTTGCAAATGGTTTTTGCAAGAACCCTGTATTGGAATATTTCCGGCCCGCAGGCGTCCATAAGAATATTTTCTTTTTTCTGTGCGCATTCAATGGCAAGCGCCGCCATATCTTCAACGAATATAGGCTGTATCTTACATTCTTTTTCTTTGAAAACCGGAAATAATGGAAATTTTCTTATAGCCCACGCAATGTTATTGAACAGTATATCTTCATTTCCGAAAGGTACGCAGGGTCTGAGTATGGCATAAGGAAGGCCGGAACTCATCAGATATTTTTCGATACGGGCTTTCCTGTAAAAATATTCATAAGGTGAATTTTCATCCGGGTTGGAGATGCTTATGTATACAATTTTCCCAACGCCTGCTTTCTTTGCCGCATCAAAAAGCTTCCTTGTGTTTTCCTCACCTTGAGAATGAAAAAATACAAGGTCCTTGCTTTTATAAGCAAAGCGAACCCAGTATGTAACATAAAGAACATCCGTTCCCTTCAGCGAGTTAACCAAAGCTTCTTCATTGTTGAAATCAAGAGGAAAGATTCGAAGATTATCGCCGTAAGGGTTTGGCCTTCCCGGTGAATTGGTAAGGGTTTGAACTGTATATCCTTTTTCAATCAGCTGCTTTGCAATATATTTTCCGGTAAAGCCCAGGACTCCGGTGATTGTATGAATTTCTTTTTTATGATTTTCTTCAGTCATTTCTCAGGGTTTTGAATTTTTCGCGTAGCAGCTGTTTGCAATTTTCGCAAACGCTGATTTTTTCATTGTCCACCGTGACAATGGTGCCTTCTGCGCTTTCCATCATGCAGCTTTCTGTGGGGCAGTGATGCAGACCAAGATTGTGTCCTACTTCATGAAGAGCCACCTTGATCAGCCTTTCCCTGAATTTTTCATCCGAACAGTTTCCCGCATGCAGCCTGAATGTTGATACAACAGAAACAGGATATGTAAAAGAACCGAGTCCGAAGATTCCCCAAAAGGGATATTTTTCTGTCGGCGTGAAAATATCTCTGTCTGTAAGGCCCTGCATAAAATCAGCCTTCGGGGGTTTTAACCTGTTAAGCTGTATGAGAAGGCTGTCAGCGCTGTATCGGTTCCATGCGGCATTGTATGCATTGTCGGGCAGGGATGCGGCCACAACAGGCTGGGATTTGGTGCTGTAGAATTTCTCTGCGTTTTCCATTACCAGCCTGACAAGGGTAGTATCGAAATTGTCGTACGAAGCAAAAGCAATATAAACATTGGTGTCGGCAACAATATCGGCTTCACTGTATAAGGTATCCGAACTGCTCTTACCTGCACAGGAAACAATAATAAAAAGCATTACAGCAATAAAAATTGCACTTATTAATGAGGGCATAAAATAGTTTGCCTCCCACCATGCTTCGATAGACTCAGCATGACGCCCTCGCGCTTGGTCACCTTGAGCTTGTCGAAAGGTAAGCGTGCATTTAAAAAGCCAACTATTTACCGCTCCCATTAATAAGATAAGAATAGTTTCATCTATTGTTTTTTTCAAATGTAATCATTCTCTTGTTTCGTTTGCATAGCCTGATAATATATTTTTATCTTTACCATCAAATCCTTTATATGATAGAAACGCTGATTGGCTGGGATAAAGAATTGCTGCTGTTTCTGAATGGCATGCACAATGATTTCCTCGACTTCATCATGTTCTGGATCAGCGAAAAATTCATATGGATTCCGTTTTACCTTTTTCTTTTTTATCTTGTAATAAAAAATTACAAATTACGCACGATCGATGTATTGGTAGTTGTTGCAGTTTTAATTACAGCCAGCGATATGATTTCTGTTCATGGTTTTAAAGAAGTATTTCATCGTTTACGTCCCTGCCAGGATCCTTCAATGAAACAGCTGGTACACATTGTTTATAATGAATGCGGAGGCCTTTACAGTTTTGTTTCATCGCATGCTACCAATACTTTTGCATTATGTTTTTTCATGATTTGCATACTGGGGAAAAAAATAAAATGGATCACTCCGGTAATGATAATATGGGCTTCGGTGGTTTCATATACCCGCATTTATCTTGGCGTGCATTATCCTTTCGATGTTTTATGCGGGGCCATTTTAGGGATTCTTACCGGATTACTTATTGGAAAAACATTCAATTGGTATTACATGAAATTTGTTCTGAAGAAACTTAAAAACAAAACCGATGTTAAGGAAAATTGATTTCATCACACCGATTTTGCTGATAATAATAGCAATATGCGGATGCGGCCAAAGAAACAGCAGCAATGTACCATTAACAGGGCAGGACAGTACAAACACAGCGGATGATGGATTTCCTGTGGTTTATAAAGAATTCACAGAGGCAGTGAAGCATGAGAGTTTTCCTGAATTGAAAAATGTCCTTGATCCAGCTGTGGGAATTTTTATTATTGAATCGCCCGGTGCTTTACCTGTTGTATATAATCTTCCCGATGTGGAAGCGTTTGTATCACAGAACGGAAAAACCCTTTTTGATTTCTTTAATGATAAAATTTCACGGGAACCTGTAAGCTCTGACATGCCTGTGGTTGATTGTGTTTTTTCAAACGGCACGCCATACAATAAAACGGGATGTTTTATGAAAAGCATTTCTTCTTCAGATAATGAACTGAATTTTATTTCATCAGCAGGCGGGAACGCTGATGATAAGCAAAAAGCTGAAGATGCCCGAAAAAAATTAAGCATGAAAGTGATCAATACATACAATCATGTTTATTATTTTACAAAAAGCGGTGATAAATGGTACCTGACTTTTATTGATTTGAGAAAACCATGTGAAGCATGAGCAAGATAAATTCCAAATTCCAATATCCAAATCCAAGACTTTTTAAAATTTGTGTTTTGTATTAAGAATTTATTTGGGATTTGGATATTGGAGCTTGAAGCTCTGAATTTTATTTTAGGTTCTTTCTTTATAAGGTCTTATAATCAATCTCAGCGCACGGTCGAAACTTATATAGCTCCAGAACCAGTCGAACAAAGTTATTATTTTACTCCGGAATCCTACAATTGCCATAAGGTGGATGAATATCCAGATAAACCATGCAAGTATTCCCTGAAACTTTAATTTTTTAAAGTCGGCAACTGCCTTGTTCCTTCCAATGGTTGCGAGAGTTCCTTTGTCGAAATATGAAAATGCTTTTAACGGCAAACCCTTTTTTAACTGAAGAAGGTTTGATGCAATCAGCTTTCCCTGCTGAATGGCTACAGAGGCAACCATGGGGTGTCCGTCAGGAGTGCTGTTTGTAACACAAGCCGCAACATCGCCGATTGCAAAAACATTTTCGTTACTTTCAACCTGGTTGTATATATTGGTGCGGATACGGTTGCCGGGAATTATTACATCGGGAGAAAAACCGGGAGGAACCATTCCTTTTACTCCGGCCGACCATAAAAGACTTTTAGCAGGTATTTCCCTGCCGTCTTCCGTTACTACTTTTTCGCCATCAAAATCCTTCAGCTTCGTGTTGAGTAAAATCTTTACGTCCATGCGCAACAGGAAACGGTATGCTTTCTCTGATGCAACAGCCGACATGGTTCCCAGTATCCGCCCGCTTCCTTCAAGCAGATAAATTTCCATTTTATGTATATCAAGGTCTGGATAATCTTCAGCCAGCACATGTTTTTTAAGTTCTGCAAGAGCCCCTGCCATTTCAACGCCTGTAGGGCCACCGCCTGCAATAACAAATGTCATGAGCTTTTTTTGCAGCAGCGGATCGGTGGTTTGAGCAGCAAGTTCGAAATTCTGTAACAGAAAACTTCTTATGTCAAGTGCCTGCGGAATATTCTTCATCTGCATGGCTTTTTTTTCGAGAAGCCCGTTCCCGAAAAAATTACTTTCACTGCCCGTTGCAATGACAAGATAATCGAAACGCAGGATGCCAAAGGATGTTTTAATTTCTTTTTTTTCGGCAGAAACAGACAGTACTTCAGCCATACGGAAAATAACATTCCTGTATCTTTTTATGTATCGTCTCAGGGGATAGGCTATGGAGCCGACTTCAAGGCCGCCTGTGGCAACCTGGTATAATAAAGGCTGGAAAGTGTGATAATTATTTTTGTCAAGCAAAATTACCTGGAATTCTTTTTTATTGATATGTCTGATGAGCGATAACCCTGCAAAACCACCTCCTGTGATTACAACCCTTGGTAAATCTGATAAAGGGATATTCAGGCTCATAAACAAATTCTTTTTAATTTAACGTTACAAATATTTATACTATGAACTGTTTGATTTTGCGTTTTAATAGTTATTGGTTTCTGGTTTATTGTTTTTGTCATATAGTTTCTGGTTTTATTTAATTGTTCGCCGTTTATACTTAATAAACAACAACTAAAACCAACAAACCAATAACTATTAAATATTAAAAAACTCAATTTATGCCCGATCATAATAAAATAGCAAACAGCAAAGAAAAGAGAGTAAAAAAAAATGCTTCATTTTTTTTATTCGTTCTGCTATGATGAGTCATACAGAGATTTTTTAAATAATTTTTATTTTTAAGAAGTAATTTAACACAAACCTAACAAAGCTGTTCCTGCACCCAGTATGATGGCAATAAACTTGTATATATTGAAACCATGTTGTTCTTCGGTTTCAAAAAGTATAGTTGTTGAAATGTGAAGGAAAATACCTACAACTACAGCCAGAATTATATTAAAAAAATGAGACAAGCTTTCAGTAAAACCCTCACCTACGAAGTAACTGGTCATCGTTCCTAGCGGCGATGACAAAGCAAAAACAATCAATAAAATAACGGCACTGCTTTTCCTCATCCCGGTATGTATTAACAAACTCACCAGTACAATTGAAATAGGGACATTGTGGATTATTATACCCGTAAGCAAGGTATTCTGCAGGTCAGTGTTTTTAAAGTTGCTGGCGAGAGGCATGCCTTCAAGAAATGAATGTATACAGATACCTATCATAATTCCTGAAAAACTAACATTTTCCTGCTTGTTTCTGCAGGGCAGGTGAAGATTTTCATGATGGCTGTGATGGCCATGCTCCACTCCTTTTGTCAGAAAATCGAGCAAAAGTTGTATGAAAAAACCAAGCATGATAAACAAACCTATCTGCTCAGGTTCATTGGAATATATTTCAGGAATGAGTTCGGTAAAAGTAAGCGATAACAGAAAAGCACCTCCAAAAGCAAGAATAAGTTTAAGGGTTTTTTCTCCTGTTTTTAAAAAAAATACGGAAATTCCGCTAAGAACCACAGGGAAGAATAATGCTATGAATACGAGAAAGGTCATTGGAAATTTAAAAATTTGTCAAATGTAAGATATATGATGTCAAATGTAGCTTTCTGTCCGTTTAGGATTTTTTCTTTCCGATTTTATGTCCGCTGACGGCAAAAAACAAAATAAAAATATAACAGGGCAATAAAATCCAATATGCCTGCCGGTTTCCAATGCAGGGAAGATCGGCGAGTTTTCCGTAAAGCAAAGGCAACAATGCGCCGCCAACAATACCCATGATTAATATTGCAGAACCCGTTTTCATATATTTTCCAAGGCCTTCAATAGCAAGAGGCCATATTGCAGGCCACATAACTGCATTTGCCAAACCCAGTAAAGCAATAAATACAACCGAAGTAAATCCCTGCATAAACACTGCAATTACAGAAAATGCCATTCCCAAAACTGCTGCAATACCAAGGGCTCTCCCCTGTTTTATATATTTAGGAATCAGAATTATTCCTATTATGTAACCGATCACCATACCGAATAATGGCATCAGTGGATACAGCCTTGCATCATCCATAACCACGCCCTGCGATTTCCCGTAAAGGGTAATTGTATCTATTGAAATAACTTCCGCACCCACATAAAAGAAAATTGCTAAAAATCCCAATAGCAAATAAGGATACTTGAAGATAGTTGATTTTTCAGATACCGGCACACTGCCATTGTTTTTATTTATCTCACTAATATCAATGTCCGGAATTGGCGATAATCGGATAAATAACGCAAGGATAAGAAGTGAAGCAGTGATAATGATGTAAGGAACAATTACACGCTCTGCCATACCGGTGAGCAGGATTTCTTTTTCTGCAGCTCCGATGGTCAATTCAAGCTGCTTTTCAATGGCTTCAAAGTTTTTTAAAACAATTACACTGAGCACCAGCGGTCCCATAAAACCTGCAACCTTGTTGCATATTCCCATGATGCTGATTCTTCTTGCAGCGCTTTCAATAGGTCCGAGAATTGTAACATAGGGATTGGATGCTGTTTGGAGAACGCACAGTCCGGTTCCCTGAATAAAGAGTGCGGTAATGAATAAGCCATAAGTGCGTGTCATCGCAGCAGGAACAAATAAAAGAGATCCCGCTGCCATTATAAGAAGCCCTGCAGCCATCCCCGCTTTAAACCCGGTTTTTTTTAAAACCCACGAAGAAGGAATTGCCATCACAAAATAAGAAATATAAAAGGCAAGCGTGACAAGGTATGCCTGAAAGTTATTCAGCTCACAGGAGGTTTTCAGGAATGGAATCAATGTGCTGTTGAGCCAGGTTATAAAACCAAAAACAAAAAACAATATTCCTATTATGGAAATGGAAAGCAAGTAATCTCCGCGACTGCTGTTTGTTTTGGAAATATTCATAATAAATTCAATTCTGTTTCAGGCAAACAAAGATAATGTTTAGGATTATTCGGGAAAGAATTTAAAAAGATATTTTTTTAAAATAGTTCTGATGGTTTAAGTCTTGAATTAAAATCCGGCAGGAATTTAATATGAATAAAATATGCTTGATAAATTGAACAGACTTATGAATTCTTAAATCTTATTTGCATAAAGCCTCCATCATAATTTCTTTCTCTGACGGAATTAATACCGAACTGTCAATGATGTGTTCAAACCCAATTTTTCTAATTTTGCGGAAAGTAATGTCAGGAAGATTTCTGACAGTTGGTTTATTTGATGAAAAAAAATATCTCAGCTCTTCTCAAGCAGGTTGTTTTCTGGATGGCGCTGTTTGCCTTTCAACGAACGGTTTTTCTTATTTATAATTCGCGGGAATTAACAGAAACAGGATTCGGCTTAATGTTAAAATCTTACTGGTTTTCTCTGGGAATGGATATTTCTTCCTCATGCTATTTGATGCTTGTTCCTTTTATGCTGCTGATCGCAGCCTCGCTCTTTAAAAAAAATAAGGCGTTTCTGAAAATAATTAATATCTACAATATAGTGATGATTGCGATTTGCATAATAATCGGGATTTTTGATATTGGTTTGTATTCGGCATGGGGAAGTAAAATTAACGGGAAAGCCATATCATACCTGCTTTTTCCGAAGGAAGCACTGCAGTCATTCGCCTCCGTTCCGTATTTGTTGCTCTCGGGAATCATGGCGGCCGAAATCATCCTGGCAATATTTTTATACAGAAAATGGGCAAAAATCAAGGCTGTTGAAAAGCTAAAACCCTTTCGCGTTTTCATTTTCATTATTATCACTGTATTCCTTTTGCTCACGGGCATCAGGGGAGGATTTCAGAAATACCCGCTAAACAAGGGCCGGGTATACTATTCTAAATATCCTGTACTGAATTATGCTGCATTGAACGGCTTCTGGAATTTTATGGAAATTTTTGTGAACCCGGGAATAAAAAACAATCCTTACAAATATTTCACTGAAGAAAAAGCCGATGCAATGGTGAAAAAAATGTATGAATCAAAAACCGATTCAACCGAAATAATTCTGAAAACAAACAGGCCGAATATTATTCTCATCCTTCTTGAAAGTGTGAGCGCCGAATGCTCGGGAAAATCCGGAGGCATAAAAGGTATGATGCCCGGTTTTGACAGCCTTTGTTCTGAGGGTTTGCTCTTTACAGATTATTATGCAAACGGTTTCCGTACGGAGCAGGGACTGATTTCTTTTCTCAGTTGTTTTCCTGCGCAACCCAAAACCACCCTTATGCGGCAGTTCGGCAAGTTTGAAAAATTACCGAATTTTGCACGCATACTGGGCGAAAACAACTATTCTCTGAACTACTATTATTCGGGAAATTTAGAATTTGCGAATACAGGGACTTACCTCTCTTCCTCGGGTTTCAGTAAAATTATTGGCAGGGCTGATCATGACTGGAAGTGCACAACACAATGGGGGGCATACGATGAGGAATTGTTCTCTTATCATTTATGTGAAGCAGAAAGAGATTCAGCACCATTTTTTTCTGTCATCATGACAAGCACCAATCACGAGCCTTTCGATGCTGATGTTGAGGAAATATTTACCGGAGGAACAGAAGCCGATGCATATATGAATTCGGTATTTTATACTGATAAGTGCCTTTATGGATACATACAGAAGGCCAAAGAAAAATCATGGTATCGAAATACGCTCTTCATAATTACAGCCGATCACGCACATAGTTACCCGAACAACCGCAAAGCCAATGAAATTGAAAGGCACAGGATACCAATGTTGTTCTATGGCGATGCGCTTAAGGACGAATACAAAGGAAAAATCAATGAGCATATTGGCTCCCAGACCGACCTTGCCTCAACGCTCCTGTCGCAAATGCGCATTGAGGGCAAAAATTTGAAACGCAGCATCAATTTGCTGAATAAATATTCTCCTCAGTTTGCTTTTTACGCTTTTGACAACGGCTTTGGTTTTATTACACCTGAACAAAGTATTGTGTATGATCACGACATGGGGCAGGTGGTTTACAAATCAGACAGTGTTGATGCGAATACAGATGAAAAAGTTCTTAATGAAGGCAAAGCCTATTTACAGCAAATGTTTGAGGAATTTATTGAGTTGAATCAATAGTAAAATACTAAATAGTAAAGTAAGGAAAATCCGAAATTATAAATACTAAATCTTTTTCACAAAGCATCTCCTTCTTTTATGCTGAACATGCTCGTAGTTTTTCCAGTTCGTTATAACATTTTGATTTGTTTCGAATATGCCGGTGGTTTCAAGTGTGGTGATGCCCGCTTTAATCATTTCGTTCTGAAGTTCTGCAATTAAAATTACGGCAATTCCGGAATTCTGGAAATCCTGTAAAACCCCTGTAAGCAACATATCTATGGTTTCGGGTTTTTTTAAGGCTTTTAGAACATGAATAAATCCGAACGGGAATAACCTCCCCTTTGCTTTCTGCATAGCTTTTGATAAAGAAGGCAGCCCTACAAAAAATCCTATGGGATTATTATCTTTAACAACAATCTTAATAAACCGGGGATTCAGAATGCTGAAATACTTATCGGAATAAACCTTTATCATCTTATCATTGAGGGGCGAAACATAAGGCAGAAACTGGAAGGCATCGTTTAATATTTCGAACATTTTTTTACTGTAGGGTTTAAGTTCTGCCCTTGAAGTAAATGTAACAACCTGCACGCCGTATCTTTTCTTAACTATTTCGGCACCCCGCTTTGCCTTATTAAATGGCTCTTCGGTAATGGTCAGGCGAAATTCGATCCAATCGTTCTCCTTTTCAAAACCTGCTTTTTCAAAATGAGCTTTGTAATACGGCAAATGATACACCGATGCAATGGATGGCAGATAATCGAATCCTTCAATTAATAAACCTTGCGTATCAAGATTAGTAAAACCAAGGGGGCCGTGAACAAATTCCATTTTTTGCTCTCTGAACCAGCCGATGGCAGTATTGATTAAATTTTCGCTTACTTCATAATCATCAATGAATTCGATGCGGTTTATTCTGCCGAATTTCTGTGTAATTTTTTCATTGTAACTTTTATTGATGATAGCGCCAATACGGCCAACACATTTATCGTTTTTATATGCGAGAAAAAAACGCGCGTCGCAAAAATCAAAAGCAGGGTTGCCCGGCAATAATGATTTAATCTCCGCTGCTTTTACTGGCGGCACCCAGTATTTGTTATCCCTGTATAAATCGAACTGAAAATCAACAAACAATTTTATATCCGATTTCGTTTTTACTTCCTTAATCAGTACAGCCATAAAAAAATAATTTTATTCAAAAAGAAATTTTTCCCCTGTTAAATTTGAACAAATATACACAGTCTGTACGAAAAAAATAATTTTCAGGAAAACCCAAAAGTCGCAAACAAAAGTACGGAATTATTTTTATGACACCGTTTGCTGGAACGTGCGCTATTAAAGAGAATAATTTTAGGGTAAGGTGTTTTTTCGTTGTAGCCGAACAAACCACCCCCTTTCCCCCAAGTA
>JAZDMF010000173.1:0-2932 GCA_043801235.1 Bacteroidota bacterium
GCAATGAATCCTGAGGCAAGCAATATTCCGACATTATCCATTCGTACCATCTGTCCCTTTGAATATATTCTGACAGGGTTACCATCAGCATCCATAACCACTTTTCCGTTTTCTTTCTTTTTGGTGTTGAACATTTCAAGAATGCCCTTCACGCAACCGCCAAGAAAAATGGCAAATGTTGTTTCTAAAGGAAGATACATGCCCACGCTTACAAGCATAGGGCTCTTTACCTGCATCAGGATTAAACCCAGTCCCATCAGCATGCCCACGATAATTAACGGCCATGCCATTTGTCCGCTTACAATACCTTTTGATAACATTGCCATTAAACTGGCCTGGGGCGCCGGAAGGTTCTTGCTTCCGAAACCACCGTCGTAACCGTCTTTCAATCCCTGTGCAATGTCTCCCTGGTTCAAAATAACCAGTACGCCAAACATAACCGATCCGGCAAGGATAACACCGATGATATCACCTATCTCCATGCGCCAGGGCGTACCACCAAGGATATGTCCGGCTTTTAAATCCTGCAACATTTCACCGGCAACTGCCGCTGAAACACATACAATAGCTGCAACGCCTAAAACAGTAGCCACACCTGCATCGCCCGAAACACCAAGTGCTACCAGTATCAATGCCGTCACCACAAGGGCAGTAAGTGTCAATCCGCTGATAGGGTTATTGCTTGAGCCCATAATACCCACCAGATATCCTGAAACTGCGCCAAACAAAAATGCAAGGATGATCAGCAATGTAGCGGCAACAATTGAAACGAGAAGGCCGGCATTGAATGCAAAAAATGATATCACAAATGTTAAGCAAGCAACAGCTAAAATGCCTACGATGACCCAATTAAAAGGAATATCTTTTTCAGTCCTTGAGGTTTCAACTTTACCGCCGCCGGCAGCTTTGCGCACATCGCTGATGGCTCTTCTTAAACCTTCTCCCAGGCTTTTACGCATTTTGAATAAAGTGAAGCATGCGCCCATAAGCATACCGCCAATGGCGATAGGCCTTACAATAAACCGCCATATCTGTGTGATCTGGTATGTGGAACTGCTTACTTTGTCCATAGCATCAGCATCAGATAAAGTAGGGTCTTTGGTTTGAAGCAGGGCTGCCCAGCTATTTAGAAAATCAAGATTTATTGAAGGTGAAATAAAATAATAAATAATGGGAGCCAGCAACCCCCAGGCTATTAATCCGCCGCTAAAGTTCAATGCACCGTATTTAGGTCCGATGATATATCCGACACCCATGTATGCAGGACTGATACCGGGGGAACTAAGCAGTAAACCACCCTTACCTGTAAATAAGGTACCTGTAATTGTTTGCTTTGAGAAAACGATAAATTTTTCCCATGAGGTTGCAAAAAATTTAAGCTGTCCCAATGCCTGGATAATAGCACCGCCTGCCATAGCACCAAAAAGAAATTTGGAACCGCCGCCGCTTCTGCGGCCTGCTTTATGTATTTCAGCTGCAGCAATTGATTCAGGGAACTTAAGTTCCACATCTTCCACCATCACTCTGCGAAGCAAAGCAACAAACATGATACCGAGCACACCACCGGCAATAAGAATTAATGATGAAGTAAGGTAATGCCCTGTAGTGAAAAACTCCGGCCATAAACCCGATATAAAAAACGCAGGCAGTGTAAAAATGGCGCCTGCGGCAACCGATTCGCCTATCGATCCAACAGTACGGGCAAAATTCTCTTCAAGAATTGAACCTTTCATGGTCTTTAAAATGGCCATACCTATTACTGCCGCGGGATATGTTGCTGCAATGGTCATACCTGCCCTTAATCCCAGGTAAGCATTAGCCGCACCCAGAACCACCGACATGAGAAGGCCGATGATTAGTGCCCTGATAGTGAATTCCGACATATTTGTCTCGGCTGAAACAAAAGGTATGAATTTCTTTTGTTCTGACATGATTCCTCCTTTTATTTATTTATTGATTGATTATTTATTTCGGACAGCTAATTAAGTAAAAAACCGTGAAACTCACAAAGATAATTTTCGTTGCAGTTATTAATATATATGAATCAGTTTTTTAGTGGTAAAATATTCCTCTTCAAAATAATCTTCTAAATTATATATTTTATATTTTTTTCTAACTTTTTTTAATTCATCAGAAAAATCCCCGCCTTTCAGGTACAATAATCCATTTGGCAAATCATTAAACCCTGTTTTGCTGATTTTATTTTTCACCCACATATAAAATTCCGGCAGCTCAGTAACAGCGCGGCTTACAACAAAATCAAAAGCACCATCTGTATTTTCAACTCTTGACTGTATTGCGTGTACATTCTTTAATCCAATTTCTTCAGCAACAGCTTTAACGACAGTAATTTTTTTACCAACAGAATCAACAAGTAAAAAATTGACATCCGGAAACATAATCGCCAGCGGAATACCCGGAAAACCTCCACCGGTGCCGGCATCCAGCACTTTTGTACCATTCCTGAACTGTATCACTTTTGCAATAATTAGTGAGTGTAAAATATGATGTTCATAAAGATTGCCAATATCTTTCCGGGAAATGACATTAATTTTTTCATTCCATAAGGAATAGATTTCGCCGAGAGCAGTAAATTGTTTTTCCTGCTGAGGATCAAGGGCAAAATATTTTTTTATTATCTCCATTACATGGCAAAGTAACATAATTTTTGATTTATCGTAAAAATGCTATATGTTTGTTTCCGGATTTTTAAATGGCCTATGAGAAAAATTACCGTACCCTTGATTTTTATCGCCTTAATAGTTTTCAGTTCAGGTATTGCTGATCCCGCCACAACCTGCAAAAAAAAGTATACTCTATCTCAATATATCGACACATTTAAAACTGTGGCTGTTGAAGAAATGGACAGGTCAGGAATACCTGCCAGCGTTACATTGTCACAAGCCATCCTGGAATCAGGCTATGGCAACAG
>JAZDMF010000177.1:0-13493 GCA_043801235.1 Bacteroidota bacterium
CCTAAAAGAATACAAATAGATACAGAAAAACAAGAGGCAAGAAAAATAGCACGTTTGTATAAAGAAGCAGAAAAATATGGATTAATATTACTTAAACCAACAGGTTGAGTATTAGACGATCGTGGGGAACGTCATTGTAAATGGAGCATAGCGAAATGAGGAATCTAAATCAGAATAGTGTGGAAAATAAAAATTTATTTTATGTGGCTCATCAAAATATTATTTGACCAGTCAACAATCTTCAACCAGCAACCAGTAACCAGCAAAGAAACTTTGAACAAATATAGTTGTAGTCGCAGATGCAGTCGGCAGTCTTCAGTCCACAGCCTGCAACGTCTAACGAAATAACGTCAAACGCAACTTTAAACTTGTTAACAGGCTTTCAGACTTAGGTCAAGGCTTTTGATGTGGTGAGTGATAACGCCAACAGAAATAAAGTCAACACCGGTTTCTGCGTAAGCTCTGATGTTTTCTTTTGTTATTCCGCCCGAGGCTTCGGTTTCAAATTTTCCGTTAATTATTTTCACTGCTTCCTTCATCAGTTCGGGCGTGAAATTATCGAGCATAATCCTGTTTGCAATGCCGATCCTCATTACTTCCTTTACATCATCAAGATTGCGGACTTCAATTTCGATTTTCAGATTCAGTTTTTTGTTTTTTAAATACTGCTGAGTTGATAAAATTGCTTTTTCAATTCCGCCGGCAAAGTCGATGTGATTGTCTTTAATCATGATCATGTCGTACAAACCCATTCGGTGGTTGTATCCACCGCCGATGCGCACGGCCATTTTCTCAATTTCGCGCAGCAGGGGAGTGGTTTTACGTGTGTCGAGAATTTTTGCTTTTGTTCCTTTTATAATCTGAACAAGTTCATGCGTGGCTGTTGCAATGCCGCTCATGCGCTGCATGAAGTTAAGAACAAGCCTTTCGGCAGATAATATGGAAATGGATTTTCCCTCAACAGTAAAAGCGATATCACCTTTATTGATTATACTTCCATCTGTAAGAAGGATTTTAATGCAAAGCGATGCATCAATTTTTCTGAAAATTTTTTCTGAAATGCTAACTCCTGCAAGTATTCCGCTATCCTTAACCATGAGTTTTGCTTTTCCTGTTGCATTTTCAGGGATGCATGAAAGGGAGGTATGGTCACCGCTGCCAATATCTTCTGCAAGGGCTTGTTCAATAATTTTATCGATGTTCATCAGATGGGAAAATGGAAAATTATTCGGATTCGAATTCCAGTTTCTGGATGAGGTAACCGGATCCCGATTTCTTTAAAAGAAAATAGGTCCTGTATGATCCCGAGTCAGCAGTATAAGTACCTATGGCATAAAGCGAGCCATCGTTCGATGAGCCGTTGTGGTTTACTGTGAACGCCGATGGCGGGTTTTTGCTGAAAAAATCTTTGAGAATAAGTTCTGCCTGGGTTTTACTGTAAGTGCCTTCATTATCGGGAACCGTTAAATCGATAGTGGTATTAAAGTATTTGGCAACATCGGCGGAATTGCCGTTCTTTATGGCGCCGGCAATGTCGGTTATAATGTCGTACTGCCTGAATACAAATGAAGCGAATATGGTAGAGGTTACTATTAGTACTAAAACTATTGCTGCTATTCTTTTCATCTCTCTTGTTTTTAGGTACAGATTGAACGCAAAAATTAAGCCAAAAAGTATGTGGGTGAAATGCCTTACTCATTGCAAATATAAATAAAAACTTATTCGGATTGTAAAACGGATTTTTATATTTTCGGTGAACAGAAATGACATGAAAATAAAACTGATTTTAACCGGTAAGACGGTCGAACAATATGTTAAAGAAGGCGTTTTTCTGTACGAAAAAAGGCTGAAGCATTACATTCCTTTTGAAGCTGTATATCTTTCTGACCTCAAAAGTACCGCCAAACTGCCGCATGACCAGATTAAAGAAAAAGAAGCTGAACAGCAGCTTAAACAAATTAATCATGGCGATTTTGTTATACTGCTTGATGAAAAAGGCAAAGAATCACGTTCTGTTGAATTTTCTTCTTTCATTCAGCAGAGGATGAACAGCGGTGTTAAAACACTTCTGTTTGTGATCGGGGGTCCCTATGGTTTTGATCCCTCCATTCTGAAAAGAGCCGATGCAATGTTTTCCCTTTCAAAACTTACTTTTTCACACCAGATAGTACGAATCCTTTTTATGGAACAGCTTTACAGGGCATTTACCATAATTAAAAATGAACCGTACCATAATGAGGGGTAGGTTGTCTGTATTTATTTCAATAACTAATTTCCAAATTCCAAATTCAGAATTCAGAATTCAGAATGGGTTGTAGTGGCTGACTTCTGCCAATCACACCGAAAACCAAACATTGATCACGGATAGCTGATAATTGAGTATTGTGGACTGTGGACAGAAAACCCTATTCCAAAACTTTCTCAACGCATTGCCACAATTTGTCGGCTGATTTTTGCCAGCTGAATTCTTCGCGTCTTATGCGGCCTTTAGCAATGAGGTCTTTTCTCAGGTTCTCATCGTAAGCAATTTTTGTCATTGCTTCGGTTATGGAATCAGCAGAAAAAGGATTAACGAACAATGCTGCATCGCCGGCGATTTCGGGCATCGAAGTTGTGTTGGATGTGATAAGCGGGGTTTCGCAGTAGAATGCTTCAAGTATAGGAATACCAAAGCCTTCAAAGAAAGAAACATAGGTCATTGCCAGGGCAGAACCTATGATTTTATTGAGTTCCATGGAATCGACCCTGCCGGTAAAAAGTACTTCATGACGGTAAAGCATGTTCTGATAAACACGGTTTATTTTTTCAGTCCACCATCGTTTTTCGCCAACAATAAGAAGCTTTATATTGCTGCTGTTTCTTGCTTTAAAAGTATCGAAAGCCCTGAAAAGGTTTATAAGGTTTTTGCGCGGATGAAGCGAGCCTACAAAAACAAAATAAGGTTGATTGTTGGTATATTTCCACCGGATATTGTCAATTTGCAACGGGCCGGTAGGTTTGTATTTTTCATTGCATCCGTTATATACAACATCAATTTTGTCGGGAGAAACTTTGTACCTGCTTGCGATATCATTCTTCGAAAATTCTGAAACCGTTGCCAGCCTTGTCGACTTACGGGCAAAACGTGGAAAGTAATGCCTGTAATAAAGCCGGTACCAGAAAGGAAGATTTTCAGGAAAATGTTCGAAATTAAGGTCGTGCATTACATTTACAGTTTTCACCTTGGTGTGCAATGGCATCCAGCCGTCAGTGGAAAGATACAGATCGGCTTTATGTTTTTGCAGAAGGAATGGAAAAAGCAGATCAAAACGCACATGCCATAATAAAGGATGGCGAGATGGAGGGCGGAGAATGACAGGTTTAATATTGTTGGAAAAAATAAATTCATGATCAAAAGGCCTGTCGAAAACAAATACAAACTCGTGTTCAGGATGCTGCGTAGTAATGCGTCTTAGCGTTTCATAACTGAACCAACCCAGCCCTTCCAGTTTGTTTTTTATCAAACATTGTACATTAACTACTATCTTCATTTCATGAGGCCCTTTATAAACCTGTCAAAAGTATATTTTTATAATGGATTCCCCAAATTCCGATTAGTAAGAAATATCCATGCAAACGCAATTTTACACCAACCATGATGTATAAAATTCGAAGCGAGTTTTTTTACAGCATTGGCTTTAGCATGGATATTCACGAGCAGGCTTGTGTTGCGGTGGTGCGAGCGAGTAACAAAAAAATCACATTTATCAATACATTGATTTTAAACACTTACAAAATTTTATACAGATGAATAAAAAGCTTTTTTACCTTTGCACAATTCTCGGAAAATGCTAAAGAAATTTCTTA
Source organism: Bacteroidota bacterium (assembly GCA_043801235.1). Taxonomy (GTDB): domain Bacteria; phylum Bacteroidota; class Bacteroidia; order Bacteroidales; family CG2-30-32-10; genus DAOQAK01. The sequence goes on from JAZDMF010000177.1 coordinate 3,847, forward strand.
AAAACATTGCGCTGGTTCTGTTTCTGAACCTCCTGATAAAACCTTTCTGGATACTGGGTATCGATAGGACAGTTCAGAACCAGGTAGGAGTGGAGGATTACGGGTTTTATTACGCTATTTTCAGTTTTTCTTTCCTGCTGAACATTCTGCTCGATTTCGGCATCACCAATTTCAACAACAAGAATATTGCACAGAACAATCATTTGCTGCGCAAGCACCTTTCAAGCATTATTGTCCTGAAGCTCATACTTGCAGGAATTTATCTGGTTATAAGCCTTATTTGCGCTTTTGTCATAGGGTATAATTATTTGCAAATTATGCTCCTTGTCGTTCTTGCTTTTAACCAGTTTCTGATCTCGTTTGTTTTGTACCTGCGTTCCAACCTTTCGGGACTTCATTTATTTAAGATCGACAGCTTTATTTCCGTACTTGACAGATCGATTATGATTATAGTATGCGCTGTTTTATTATGGGGGGATTTGCCTATTACTTTTTCCATACGCTGGTATGCATTCGCACAGTCATTCGCATATTTGCTGACAGCAATAATAACATTGGTAATTGTTTTCAGAAAAGCCAAGTCAAAATTCCTGAAACTTAAATGGAATTTTCCGTTTTCCATTATAATTATTAAAAACAGTTTCCCTTTTGCTATCCTGGTTTTACTTATGACATTTTATAACAGGATTGATACCGTTATGATAGAGCGCATGCTTCCTGATGCCTCGGTGCCCGGGGTGGGAATGTACAGCGGTGAGAGCCAGTCGGGAATTTATGCTTCAGCATACCGTTTGCTCGATGCAACCAATATGATAGCCTATCTTTTTTCCGTATTGCTCTTGCCGCTGTTCGCTAAAATGATCAAGCACAAAGAGTCGGTCGAAGATTTGGTAAAATTGTCTTTTTCGCTGCTTTTTGCCGGAGCTATCGTTGTTTCACTTACATCTTTTTTCTACAGCAGGGAAATAATGAACCTACTCTATCCTTATAACATAAATCTGGAAACCAGGGCACTCTACGATATGCGGATGGAAGAATCATCAAAAGTTTTCGGCTTGCTGATGGCATGCTTTGTACCTATATCAGCCACTTATATTTTCGGTTCTTTGCTTACAGCCAACGGAAACCTGAAGCAGCTGAACATTATGGCTGCAAGCGGAATGGTACTGAACATAGTACTTAATATTTTTCTTATTCCACGTTTATTTGCAGCGGGTTCTGCGTTTGCCAGCCTGTCAACCCAGTTTATTACTTCTGCCATACAGGTAATGCTGGTTCAGAGAATATTCAGATTCCATATCAATTATAAGTTCCTGCTATCATTGATGGTTTTTGTTGCAGGAGTATTCCTTATTGGATACATTTCCCTGCAATTCGAATTTCAGTGGATGACACGGATGTTGGTCATGATTATTGCCGGCTTTTTACTTGCAATCCTGCTCCGGATTGTAAGTTTCAGAAAAATGTTCCAGATAGTCAGGTATGAATAATTGTTACTGGTAATTTCTGTCGTTTCACCTTTCCTTTTTGGATAAAGAAAAAGAAATAAAAACAGGGCTTTAGCCCCAAGTAATAATAATGTATAAATTTATCTGGTTTCCGGTATAATAAGCATTGGCATGTGATCTTCTCTGTTCTTTTGAATTACTTTGTGCCGGATGGCAACCGTTTTGGTTTTTGGTCGTATAAGTATTATTTATTTGATTTTTTTTCATACTTTTGCTCGTTCAAAAATTATTAAGTGAATATTTCATGAATAAGGTTCCGGATAATAATGTATTTGACTCAACAAACTTCATTTTATTCCTTTCGAAGTGGAGAAAAATACTTCTTATTGTAATATTGATTGCACTTGTTGCAGCTGTTATTTTTTCATCACCGTTTTTCATAACGCCCAAGTATAAAGCAACGGTGATCATGTTTCCCACATCCACCAATTCTGTTTCGAAAGCGCTGATGGCTGATAATTTCGGGGCCAAGCAGGATATACTTGAATTTGGTGCCGAGGAACAGGCTGAGCAATTATTACAGATTTTAAATTCAAACAAGATAAGAAAATGTATAATTGATAAATACGACCTGCTGAATCATTATGATATCGATCCCGGTTCCAAATACAAAAACACATATCTTTTCAAGGAATATGAAAGCAATATTACTTTCCGGCGCACAGAATTCATGGCTGTCGAAATTGAAGTGCTTGACTGGGATGCCCAGACTGCAGCCGACATTGCCAATGATATTGCAGATTTGCTCGATTCAACAAAAAATTCTATGCAGAAGGAAAGGGCGATCAAAGGGTTTCAGATAGTAAGAACAGAATATGATCAGCTGAAACAGGAAGTTCGGGCGATGGAAGATTCGCTTACCCTGCTGCGAAAACTGGGTGTGAATGATTACGAAACGCAGGCAGAAGCATACAATACACAGCTTGCAATTGCATTGTCGCAGAACAATATGACAGGCGCAAGGGCTTTGGATGAAAAATTAAAAACCCTTTCAGAATACGGCGGTGCGTATGTTTCGCTAAGGGATGCTCTCGAATATGAAAAGAAACAACTGAGTGAATTAAAAACCAAATACGAAGAAGCCAAGGTGGATGCCGAGGAAGAACTGCCCTGCAAATTTATTGTGAATTCAGCATATAAGGCAGAAAAGAAATCATACCCGGTGAGATGGCTTATCGTTGTGGTTTCAGCCATGTCGGCATTTTTGCTGGCAGTACTTGTTCTTATAGTTCTCGATAATTTAAAACGAAGGAAGTTTACATTTACTTGAACTTCTGTCGAACCTCAGGAAGTTTCCGGAACAGAAAGGGAAGAACAGAAAGATAATGAAGGTGTTGAGGAAGAAAAGAAACCGGAAACCAGCGGGGGAGAAATAAAAACTGAAATTAAACCCGAAAGGGAAAGATCAGACTATGCATATAATTCATATAAAATAAAGTTACTGCATTTTAAACTGCCTAAGAAAATAAATTGGCCAAAAGAAATTGAATTTGATATGGAAAATGTGTTTTCAAACATACAAATACTCAAACTGATAGTAAAATGGAGGCTTCATCTGATCATCCTGTTTATTCTCACTGTATCCTTATCCGTATTATTTTCCTGTCCGTGGTTTATCAAACCTAAATATAAGTCAACAGCGGTACTTTATCCTTCCAACCTTATTCCTTATTCCAGCGAAACACCTACCGAGCTTATGCTGCAGCTTTTCCGTTCGGATGAAATACGCGACAGCCTGATAATAAAGTTTAAGCTGGCTTCACATTATGATATTAACACTGAAGATGCGTATTATTACACCCGCCTGGTAAAGGAATTTGAAGACAATGTGGAGATCAGGAAAACAGAATACGAATCGGTGATCATCGAAGTATATGATACCGATCCTAAGATAGCCTGCAACATGGTTAAGGAAATGGTTGGTTTATTTAACATAAAAGCCCGCAGCTTGCAGCGCGAAAAGGCATACGAAATTCTTATTATCGCCAAATCGCAACTCGATCAGAAAAAAGAACAGCTCGATACATTACAGGAACAACTCACTTCATTGAGGATTGAATACGGCATCCTCGATTATGGCGTTCAGACAAAAGAAGTAATGAAAGCCTATTACAGGATATTGCGGGGTAAATCGGCCGGAAATAACGATGCTATCGGGAGTACTGTTGAAAACCTTAAAACAAAAGGCGGGGATTATATCGTGCTGAACGATATGTTCAATGCCGCTTCAGCATCCTATAATAAACTGAAAGAAGAATATGAGGTGGCATTACGTGATGTCACCAAAGAACTTACCTACACAAATTATGTAACTTCGCCTGTTCCCGCCGATAAGAAATCGTATCCCATTCGTTGGCTTATTGTCAGTATTTCAACTCTTACAACTTTGTTTTTGGCATTGCTGATCATTATTCTGATTGAAAATATCCGAAAAAAAGAAAAAGTAGGCGAAAAATCCGGTGCTTGAAAAACTTAAAATAAAATGGGTATATGCTGTTTGCGCAATTTTTATTGTGATGAACTGCATTTTTATTGTTAATGAATTCTACTGGTTCTCCATTATTCCCATTCTTCTTCTGATCATCATGCTTTTTGTTTTTTCAATGGATATATTGATTCTGATGATCGTTTTCCTGACACCGCTTTCAATAAACATGAGTGATTTCGATCTGAATATTGGCGTTTATCTGCCTACCGAACCGCTTTTATTTGGTGTAATGCTTATGTTTGTTTTCAGCATAGTTTTCCGTGGCAGGTATGACACCGGAATAATAAAGCATCCTGTAACCATTGCAATCATTTTTTATCTGCTGTGGACGTTCATCACCTCTGTTACCAGTTCAATGCCTTTGGTGTCATTTAAATTTTTAATATCGAAGTTATGGTTTGTCCTTCCATTTTATTTTCTGGGTACCCAGCTTTTCAGGAATTACGCGAATATAAGGCGTTTTATATGGCTTTACACCATCTCCTTAGGCATTGTGGTAATTTATACGATTTACAATCATTCACTGTATGGTTTTGACGAACAGGCAGCACACTGGGTTATGAGTCCGTTTTACAAGGATCATACTTCGTACGGTGCATTGCTGGCTATGTTTATTCCTTTTGTTTTTGCTTTTACTTTCGACAGGGAATACAGCCGCACAAAAAGAATTCTGTCATTGGTGATATTACTTCTCTTCTCTGTTGCAGTTGCATTGTCATACAGCCGTGCCGCGTGGATCAGCCTCGCTGTTTCTTTCATCATTTTTCTTGTTATAAAATTGAGGATTGATTACAGGATTGTAATTGCCGGAATTATTTTCCTGGCAGGTTTCTATTTTCTCTACCGCATGGAAATATTTATGAGCCTTGAGAAAAACAAGCAGGATTCATCAAAAGATTACGTCGAGCATATTCAGTCCATTTCAAATATTTCTTCTGATGCCTCGAACCTTGAGCGAATAAACCGGTGGCAGTGCGCCTTCCGGATGTTCAAAGAACGTCCGGTATTTGGATGGGGCCCCGGAACATACCAGTTTAAATACGCACCGTTTCAGCATTCCCAGGAAAAAACCATCATCAGTACGAATGCGGGCGACTTAGGAAATGCTCACAGCGAGTATATTGGCCCCCTTGCAGAACAGGGGTTTCTGGGGAGTTTATCCGTTATGGCCATTGTATCGCTGATTACGTATACTTCTGTCAGGCTATATAAACGTGCCGTATCAAAAGAAGTAAAATTTATTACACTGTCTGTACTGGTTTCATTGTTTACATATATTATTCACGGATTACTGAACAATTTTCTTGATACCGATAAGGCTTCTGTACCGTTCTGGGGAATGATAGCTATGCTCGTGGCCCTTGACATGTATCACAGGAAGAGCACCAATCCTCTAGGAAAAGAAAATGAAAAAGTACCGGAATAATTTTAAATATCCAGGTCTTCCAGTGCGTTCAGCCGTTCAATGATGGATGGCAACTGGCGGATAAGAGCAATTTCTTTCCATTTTTTCCTTGCTTCCTCGGCAGGAATCCCGAAATATGTTTTTCCGCCTTCAATAGATTTATCGATAGCAGATGTGGCAAGTAATACCGCTCCTTTTCCAATCACAATATCTTTATTGATGGCACATCGTGCCCATATTATCACATCATCCTGTATTTCCGTAACGCCTGCAATAGCGCAGTGTGCTCCTATCAGGCAGTTCTGGCCAATTATGGTGTCATGCCCTATCTGAACATGGTTGTCGAGTTTGGTCCCTTTACCAATAATCGTTTCGCCTGATACACCAATATCAATTGAACATAAGGCACCTATTTCTACATCATCATTAATAATAACTTTTCCGCATGATTCAAGCTTGTCATACCTGTCAGTCCTTCTTTTGAAATAAAAAGCATCGGCTCCGATAACTGAATTGCTGTGAATAATAACATTGTCGCCAATAATGCAATGATCGTAAATACTTACATTCGCATGTATGATGCAATTTTTCCCGATAACGACATTGTTTCCGATAAATGCATTCGGCTGTATGATGGTTCCTTCTCCAATAACGGCAATTTTGCTGACACTTATGGATGAAGGGGTGAAAGGCCTGAATTTCTTAATTATTTTTACGAAATCGCGGAAAGGATCATCCGAAAAAATGATTGCTTTTCCTGCAGGGCATTCAACTTCTTTGTTAATAATAATAACAGAGGCTTTGGAATGCAATGCTTTTTCGTAATACTTGGGATGATCAACAAAGGTGATATCGCCCGGCTGTACTTTATGTATTTCGTTAATTCCCTCTACAGGAAAATCAGCACTGCCGGAAAATTTTGCATGTATCCAACCCGCAACTTCCTTCAGCTTAAAAACAGTTTCGAATTTCATGAGAAATGGTTTGTTTACTTTACCCGTTCTGAATATGTGTTTGTGCGTGTGTCAATGCGGATTTTTTCACCCGTATTTATAAACAGGGGAACATTCACAACAGTGCCGGTTTCAACGGTAGCGGGTTTCAGGGTGTTCGTGGCAGTGTCGCCCCGCATCCCGGGTTCGGAATAAATCACTTCCAGGTCAACAAATGCCGGAAGGTCGCAATAGAGAGGTGTTTCGGTATCGGCATGAAAAACTATTTCAACAGCTTGTCCTTCTTTCAGAAACTGAGGCGCATTGATAATTTCTTCTTCAATGTTCACCTGTTCAAATGATGAGGTATGCATAAAATTATAACCGGTATCGTCTTTATAAAGGTACTGATAAGGCCTGCGTTCCACCCTCTGAATATCTATCTTGGCACCCGATGTAAATGTATTCTGTATTACCTTTCCGGTTTTTATACTTTTAAGTTTCGTTCTTATAAAAGCACCTCCTTTTCCGGGTTTCACATGCTGAAATTCAACAACGGTGCAAAGGTCGTTGTTGAAATTAATGCATAGCCCGTTCCTGATATCTGCTGTAGTTGCCATATGCAATGGTAAATATATTGGTCGGCAAATTTAACTCAATTCCACGAATCTGCAAATCAAAATGATTTCAATACGGAATTTATTTTTTGACGCATGAAAAAGGTCTGTTTTAAGGGCAGGAAACAGGTATTTATTTAATAGTTAAGCCGTGAATATCCTTTCATTATTCCGCGGCTTGAATTATTGATGAAAGAAACTATTTCATCTCTTTCAGAAGTGGCGTGCAGTTCAGCATCTATGATCTCAAGAGCCTGACTCACATTATAGCTTTTCTGATAAATGATACGGTAAATTTCCTGTATTTCATTTATTTTATCAGAAGAAAAACCTCTGCGCCGCAGGCCGATGGAATTAATACCTACGAATGCCAGGGGTTCACGGGCGGCTTTTGTATAAGGCGGAACATCTTTCCTTACCAGCGAACCACCGGATATCATAACGTGCGCACCGATATTGCAAAACTGATGCACAGCAGAAAGACCGCCGATGATAGCATAATCTTCAACAATAATATGTCCGGCCAGAGTGGATGCATTGGCAATAATGCAATGCTTGCCCACATTACAATCATGTGCAATATGAGCATAAGCCATGAGAAGAGAATAATCGCCTATTACGGTTTCAAAACTGGCTTTTGTTCCGCGGTTCACTGTAACAAATTCGCGGATGGTGACATTATCGCCAATGCGGGCAAAAGTTTCTTCGCCGTTATATTTCAGATCCTGAGGTATGGCAGAAATTACAGCGCCGGGAAATATTTTGCAGTTTTTACCGATACGGGCTCCTTCCATTATTGAAACATTGGAACCTATCCAGGTGCCTTCGCCGATTTCAACGTTTTTGCTGATTGTAACAAAAGGTTCAATCACAACATTGTTGGCGATTTTTGCCTGGGGATGAACGTATGCTAAAGGCTGATTCATGATTCTTTGTTTTTGGTTATTTGTGCTGTAAGTTCGGCTTCCATAACAATTTTGTTTCCGACATAAGCAGTGCCTTTCATCTGGCAAATACCTCTGCGCAAGGGAGCAATAAGTTTCAGATTGAAAATCAAAGTGTCGCCGGGAACTACCTTATGTTTGAATTTTGCGTTATCGATTTTCAGGAAGTACGTTTTATAATTTTCAGGGTCGGGTTTGCCATGCAGGAAGAAAATACCTCCGGTCTGAGCCATAGCTTCAACCTGTAATACAGCCGGCATAACAGGCTCTCCGGGAAAGTGACCTGCAAAAAACCCTTCATTTGTTGTAACATTTTTCAACCCGATGATATGTTCATCCGATATGTCAAGAATTTTATCAACCAGAAGCATTGGAAAACGGTGAGGAATAATTTTTTTAATCTGGTTAATATCATATATGGGATTAGCGTTGAAATCAATCTGCGGACCTTCTTTTTTATTTCGCTGCTGCCTGATAAAATGTTTAATTTTTTTGGCAAACTCTACATTGGATAAGTGTCCGGGTCTGTTGGCAATGATGTGGGCTTTCAGAGGCATGCCCACAAGAGCAAGATCGCCTATGATGTCTAAAAGTTTATGCCGTGCGGGTTCATTATGATACCTGAGTTCAAGGTTGTTCAGTATTCCTTCTTTAAGTACGGCAACTTTTTCGCGTTTAAAGATGCCGGCAAGCCTTGACAGTTCTTCATCGGAAATAATCCTGTTGACAAAAACAATGGCATTGTTAAGGTCGCCGCCTTTAATCAGGTCATTGTTTACAAGGTATTCAAGTTCATGCAGGAAACAGAAGGTGCGGCAGGAAGAGATCTGGTCTTTAAAATCGGAAATGTTATTCAGATATGCATTCTGTGTGCTGAGAACATTTGTTTCATAATCGATCATAACCGAAACTTTGAATTCATCGGAAGGAATAGCAATGATCTCAACCTTTTTTAAAGTGTCGGTGTATGAAACATTTTGAGTAATTTCAAAATATTTCTTTTCGGTGTTCTGTTCAAAAATGCCTGCTTTAAGCAAAGCTTCCACATAGTGTTTTGAACTTCCGTCGAGAATCGGGGCCTCCGGACGATTGATATCAATAAGTATGTTGTCGATTTCCAATCCTGAAAGGGCTGCCAGGGTATGTTCCACTGTTTGGATTCGTACGCCATTTTCTTCAATGGTGGTACCGCGTGAAGTGTCTACAACATTGTAGATGTCGGCATCAACAATAGGCTTTCCTTCGAGGTCGGTGCGCCTGAATTTATATCCGTGATTTTCGGGCGCGGGCAAAAAAGTAATATTTACTTCCTGCCCTGAATGCAAGCCTACGCCCGATACGGTAATTGGGCTTTTTATCGTTCTTTGTTTTTTTACCATAACGGCGCAAATTTATGAAAATATTAAAACACAGCCAAATATGGTTTTGCTTATAACGGTTTCTGAAAAAATATCCTTTTATTCTTGTTTATCAGAAATTTTCTTATTTTTGTCTAACTAATGACGTAATAAAGATAAAAGAACAAATCAATTTTTAAAATAAATGTTTTTCCCTTTCAAACATAAAAACACAACCCTCATGAAACCCTTGCTGCTGTACACACACACACACCAGTAATTCTCTATATAACCTGCGAAGTCATTCCATTTTTTTGTAAGTTTGTTTATTCACACGCCATCTAATGGATGAAATCAGTGTTTATATTGTCGACGGCCATGAGGTTGTAATTAATGGCATAAAATATATCATATCC
>JAZDMF010000265.1:0-2595 GCA_043801235.1 Bacteroidota bacterium
TTGGATGGATCCCTTGCCCATTCGCCGGCACGCAGATCATGCACGATGGCCACATCGGTTTCCAGTCCCTTGAAGCTTGTGATCGTGTCATGGAACAGAACATCGGTTGCCGAAACACTGCTTCGTCGGGAATAATCCGCCAGGCGATAGCCCTGAATGCTTTCCTGCCCTGCAAGACAGGTGTTCTCCCGTCTGTATGGAGAAAGCAATGCAATTTGGCGGGGCTTCAAACCATGTTCTCCAGTCATTTTCTGCTGGAAGGTCAGGAATAAAAATGTCTTTAGCATCCTTGATAGCATATTTGTTACCAAGATTTATACTGTGGTTGTACGATCTTTCAGTCATGATAAAATGAATAAATATTAAAATTTAAGAAAGGAGAAAAAAGAAAAGGGGGATACTATCCCCCTGGTCCTTATTTAACGAGCATAGTGCCTAAGTTAGCTATGACATTATCCGCGTTACCAGATGTGCCATAATTTGTCTGTGCCGCCCAGATCACGAAATGTTCGGTGAATGGTTGTGTGGATCCTGGAGACATCAAAGATATATTTACACTTTTCTTGATATCATATTCAATTTTACAGTATGCGGTTCCCACAACAGGTAATTGATTCTGAACAAAATCATAATCAGGACTACCTTTTATCAGTTCACGACCATCACGACCAAAGACTGGTATCTGTGCAAGCATGTTCGTACCTACACCGGATTCGTAACAAGCTTCTTTTACAACTTCTGCATGAGCAGTAGTAAAACCGTCTGTAAACACAGCAGATTTTCCTTTACGACCAGTGAGACAGTTATTGTAACCGGAATCATCAACAATGGCCAGACCCTGACCGGCAACAATGGAAACCGGAGTTACTGCCAGCGATTCAGCAATAGTTGTTGGAGCACCGGTTGTCGGATCACAATAAATAGTCGCATCAGCAAAAGTGATTGCATTAGCAGCAGGTGTGAAGGTTGCATAATCCGAGAAATTATATAACCAGAGATATCCGGTAGTGGTTCCACCAAAACCAGCGTCGGTTAAATTTTCATAATAGGCAACATTCATTGTCACATTGGTAACGGCCTGTGTACCTTGTGAACCATACTGTACTTTATTATTGGTAGGGATTGTTGCAAATCCTGTACAACCAGCGGCGCCGGTTCCTGTACTGAATGTTAATTTGTAACAAAGATATGCAGCAACATTGTTTCCTGCATAAGAATTGATTTTGGTTTCCAGTTCAGTGTACATATTCAACCGGTCAGTGTTCGCGGTTCCGGTCAAGGCAGCAGGAGATTTATAAGCGTACCAACGTGTACCTTCCATTTGTGATTCCTGTTGTGCCTGGATGTTACCAAGGATTACTTTGTACCGGGTACTGACAGTTACGGTTTCCGTATCTGCACCGATGAAACTGATCTGTTGTCTTTCAGTTTCAGCATGACGATGTCTTAAACTGGATAAAACACCTTCACCATACATCACTTCCGGTAAATATGCAGTGTTTGTGGCGGATACTCCGACATACCACATGCCATTAGTGGTGTCGTCTGCGACATTTGCAAGATTTCCCCCTGGGGAAAATACTGTTGCTTTGTGAATTCTTTCCATTTGATTTTTGATTTTTAGTTAAACTTAATAGTTCCTTTCAATCGCAAATATAAATGAAGATTTCTATTATACAACTTTTTTTATAAATATTTTTTTAAGTTTCTTTTGAACTTCTTTCTATAACCGCTTCTTTGTTATAATCTGAAATACTCATTAACATTAATGAAGAGGCACGTTTCATTATCTCTTCATCTAATGTAGCCGGCATATCGGAGTTTGTAAATCCCGTAACAAAAGCCGGCCCCCCAACCGGTGATGTAATGGAAGTTGCAACCGCAAGTGTGAAAGTCGCACCGATAGCGTATGACGTGGCTGCATATACTAAAGGTTCAATAGCGATACAGGCAATACCACCGGCAGGACCAACATAAGTCGAATCACGTTCTATTCCATAAACACAAGTATTCGGAAGTTTTAAATAATCCAGTGTTCCATTTCCTAAAACACCGGTTGTACCAAAATAAAGAGTAAATCCGGTTGCATCTTGCATAAAATATACTCGGGAAGGATAATCAAGTTTAGGTCTTTCAAACGGATCAAGATTCATAACTGGTTTCATATTATACATATATGGTAATGCCCAATATTCAACAGAATTTATCAGGACCTTCATGACAAGACCATACTTATAATCAGTTGGAAACTGTGCAATTGGATATGCATTTCCGGTTGCAGTCATAGGTGACTTTATTTTTACCAGGGTATAAAGTTCATCACGTACCCGCTGAATTGTTTCGAATGAGTATCCTTTTCGGTTTCGGATATTACTGTACCGGTCCTCCATGATATCGCCTATGGCAGCATTAATAAACCGGACACGTAAAAGATTTGAAAATCTGGGACTGTTTACACGGTCTATATACGCGTCAAGACCTTCAGCATGTTGTATAATATTCATAATAATGATTTATTTATACTACAAAAGTACATTCTTTTTTACGAAAAAAAAATCCCCAGGTTATTCCAAGGGACTTTTTAATAATAAAAAA
>JAZDMF010000189.1:0-16412 GCA_043801235.1 Bacteroidota bacterium
TGCGGATTTGCATTGCTGGCTACAGGCAGTGTGCAGGAAATTATGGACGTTGCCGGTGTGGCACATCTAACAGCAATAAAATCGCGCATTCCTTTCCTCCATTTCTTTGATGGATTCCGCACATCAGCCGAAGTTCAGAAAATTGAAACTATTTCAACGGAACAAATGGCAAATCTTCTTGATTATAAAGCGCTGCAGGAATACCGCGACAGGGCTTTAAATCCGGAACATCCCGTTACACGTGGTACAGCTCAAAACCCCGACATATATTTCCAGTCGAGGGAGGCAGCCAATAAATTTTATCTTGAAGTTCCTGATATGGTGGAAGCATATATGCAGGAAGTGAATAAAATAACAGGACGCGAATATCATCCGTTTACTTATTACGGCCCTGAAGATGCCGAAAATATTATTGTTGCCATGGGATCAATTACTGACACAACAAAAGAAGTTATTGATTACCTGCAGGCAAAAGGAGAAAAACTGGGATTAATAACCGTGCATCTCTACAGGCCCTTTTCTGAAAAATATTTCTTTAATGTATTACCTAAATCGGCAAAAAGAATTTGCGTACTCGACCGTACCAAAGAGCCCGGAGCAAATGGAGAACCTTTATACCTCGATGTCCGCGATTTATTCTATGAAAAAGATTTTAAACCCATGATCATTGGCGGAAGGTATGGCTTAAGTTCAAAAGATACCACACCTGCCATGGTGCTTTCAATCTATAATAACCTCAAAAGCCCTCAGCAGAAAAATCATTTTACCGTAGGAATAGAAGATGATGTTACAAAACTTTCACTTCCGATTTTGCCCGAAATAAGTGTGTCACCGAAAGGAACCTATGAAGCAAAATTTTATGGGATAGGCGCTGACGGAACTGTTGGGGCAAATAAAAATTCAATTAAAATTATTGGTGAAACCACCGATAAATATTGCCAGGCTTATTTTGCATACGACTCAAAAAAATCAGGGGGCGTTACCATTTCCAATCTTCGTTTTGGTGATACTCCAATACGTTCGCCTTATTATGTAAACACTCCCGACTTTGTTGCATGCCATGTTCCCGCCTATCTTGAAAAATATGAAATGCTGAAGGGCCTGAAAAAAGGAGGTTCTTTCCTTCTGAACAGCATATGGGATGAAGAAGAAACAAAACGCAGGCTGCCGGATAATATGAAAAAATATCTGTCGGAAAATGAAATAAAATTTTATATCATCAATGCTACTAAAATTGCAGAAGACATTGGAATGGGAACACGCACCAATTCCATTATGCAGTCAGCATTTTTCAAGATATCCAATGTGATTCCATATGACCTTGCTGTAAAAGATATGAAAGATGCAATTGTAAAAACCTACGGCAGACAAGGCGAAAACGTTATAAAAATGAATTATGCCTCTATTGATAAAGGCGGTGAAGTGACCGAAGTGAAAATTCCTGCTGACTGGAAGAATATTGAACTGAAGCCAAAGAAAGACGACAGGAAAATTCCTGATTTTATTAAAAATGTAATGGAGCCGATTAACGCTTTGAAAGGCGACAACCTTCCTGTTAGCGCATTCCTCGGTCGTGAAGATGGTACTTTCCCTTCCGGAACTACTCAATACGAAAAGAGAGGTATTGCAGTAAATGTTCCCGAGTGGATCCCTGCAAATTGTATTCAGTGTAATCAGTGTGCATATATCTGTCCTCATGCTGCCATACGTCCTTTCCTTCTGAATAAGGAAGAACAGGATAAGTCACCTACAGGAACAGCCACATTAAAAGCCATTGGCAAAGAGCTTGAAGGTTACCAGTTCCGCATGCAGGTAAGCGTGCTGGATTGCGCCGGTTGCGGCAATTGTGAGGATGTTTGTCCATCCAAAGTAAAAGCTCTTGAAATGAAACCTCTCGGATCGCAGGAAGCTGAAATAGAACGCTGGAATTATTTTGAAAAGAATGTTACTTATAAAGATAACATCGTTGATAAATTCAAAACTTTCAAGAACAGCCAGTTTGCACAACCCCTGTTTGAATTTTCAGGAGCCTGCGCAGGTTGCGGCGAAACTCCTTATATAAAACTTATTACTCAATTGTATGGAGAGCGCATGATTGTTGGTAATGCAACAGGATGCTCTTCCATTTACGGTGGTTCTGCTCCCGCCACGCCTTATCGTGCAAGCAACAGAAATGGCAAGGGTGTGGCATGGGCCAATTCATTATTTGAAGATAATGCAGAATATGGTTTTGGTATAGCGCTTGGCGTAGGAAAAATCAGAACACGCATTGCCCGTTTGATGGAAGAAGCGCTGGCTACTGAAATTCCTGCCGAAATGAAAGAAGTTTTTACCGGCTGGATTGCTGCAAAAGATAAAGCAGAAGAATCAATCATAGCTTCAGAAAAAGTTTTAAAGGTTTTGGAAAACAGCAAGCATCCTGTTGCAAGCCAGATAATGGGATACAAACAGTACCTTATCAAGAAATCGGTTTGGGCATTTGGCGGCGATGGATGGGCTTATGATATTGGATATGGCGGCATTGACCATGTACTGGCTTCAGGAGAAGACATCAATCTTCTTGTTCTTGATACAGAAGTATATTCCAATACAGGCGGACAGTCATCAAAAGCTACACCCATTGGCGCTGTTGCTAAATTTGCAGCATCAGGAAAAAGAGTACGCAAAAAAGATCTGGGCATGATGGCTATTTCATACGGTTATGTTTATGTTGCGCAGGTAGCTATAGGTGCAAACAACGGACAGTATTTCCGCGCCATTAAAGAAGCTGAAGCATATCCTGGCCCTTCTATCATCATTGCTTATTCCCCCTGTATCAATCATGGCATGCGTGCAGGAATGGGAAAAACACAGGAACAGCAGGATTTTGCAGTAAAATCAGGTTACTGGCATCTGTACCGTTACAACCCGCTGCTTGAAAAAGAAGGAAAGAATCCATTCACGCTGGATTCTAAAGAGCCCAACTGGCCGGAATTCCAGAAGTTCCTCGACAGCGAAGTACGTTACACCTCACTGAGAAAAGAATTTCCTAAAGAAGCTGAAGTGTTATTCAAAGCAGCCGAAGAAGCTGCAAAATGGCGTTACAATGTGTATAAGCGCTATTCGTTAATGGAGTATTCAAAGTAAAAGTTCTTTATTATTTGGTCTCTGTATAGCTCTGTGGCCCCGATATCTATCGGGATTCTAAGTGTTCTCTGTGGTTAAATTTTGATTGTACAATTTTTTAACACAGAGAGCACAGAGTTAACGGAGTTACACAGAGATTTTTATAAAGTACCGTTCAGCAGTTTCCCGCTGTTGATCAGTTTTTCAAGGTGGGGTGAATAACGCGATTTTTCCAGCTGATTCATATATTCTTTATTATGCAAATCGCTGCCGGCAAAACAGACCATGTTATTCAATAATAATTTTTCCGGATGAAATTATTTGATTTTCCGAAACAACATGGTAAATGTAAATTCCTTTTGGCTTGTCTGAAATGTCAACACAATAGTTATCAGGCATTGATATGAGCGAATGATGAATCATTTCTCCAAGAATATTATAAACAACGATTGAAGCATTTTTCGTATTGCCCATGGTGAAATTAAAGACACCATTGCATGGATTGGGATAAATGTTAAAATCAGTTGTATTGCTGATTTCACTGATGCTGGCAGAAGATTCTCCAACTTTTAACCCTAACCCGTTATAAACGAATTTCTGATAAAAACTTCTCACATAAACAACAAGATTACAATTTGCCATATTATAATCCGTGAGATTTCCCTGGGCAAACAAACGTTGGTCGTTCCATATTATTTGTGTGCTGTATAGAGTTCCGGGTGTTCTTGGTCCAGTAATTATACTTTCATGCCAGTAATTCATATCATCAATAGTTGTTGGTAGTTCTCTCAAAACGTGATTATGAAGATAGCCTTGTATTGTATCATAGCCTGCACCTTTTATCTGGCAGGCGGCAAGGTTATCTTCAGTCAACGCAGCAACTATCAATAACGGATCCGATGTTAAATCTTCTTTTATGTATACTTGAATGTCAATAGTAAGTTCTTGCGTGGTAGAATTATAGTCAGAAGAAAACCCGACATTTAATTTTGAGGGTTGACCAAGAAGTGTGTCGACAAACTGATGCCATGCAGAAGGAAGGAAAAAGAAACTGGTGTACCCAAATTTTTCCCTGTTTAAAGCCGCTGCAGGAATGACACCGGGTACCGTTGGAGAGAAACCATCCGGGATCACTCTTGTAAAATCAGGATCTCCCGGACAAACAGGATCAGTATAGCTGCTATTTTGTCTGTGTACCTGAACTGCAAATGCTCTGCCCGGGTGTGCGTTTAAAATACCTGCAAGAATGGAATCACCACTAGGAGAACCGGCACATTCCACGCCGCTAAATTCTTCAATAATCACATTTTTAAATACCTGTGTGGTATCTACTAATAATTGCGCATTTGCACTCAATCCGCCAACAACGGAGAGTAAAATAAAAGAAAATAAAAAGTTTTTCATAGGTCAGTGGTTTTATGGTTACATATGATTACTGAAAAGTATAAAAAAAATTCATGGGTTAAATTGTTTATTGGTCATAAAACTAATCAAATTTTCTGTATTGCCTGACCAGCACCATTTCCTCTCGTTATTAGGACATGAAAATTACATGGGAAACAGGATACTTTACTTTTGGTTTCTTTTGCTGCATTGCAAGTTTTAAAGACGGGAAATTTTATTTTTTATGCCGAGACGTTACAAAATCAAGACAAATATAAATCTTTTGAGATAAAAAAGCAAGTTATTATAAGGTATCCGGAATATTATTTCAAATGCAGATTTTCTATATTTTCTTATTTTCAGTTAAACAATAATTTATTTTATCTTTGTACTCATCAAAAAAAAGAATTGTTATGCAAAGCATTTTGATTCCGATAACTAATGAAACAGACATTTCTTTTATACTGGGATTTTTTAAAAGACTCGGCATGAAAGCCATGATAATTGACGAGGAAACCCGCCAGATGAAAGCAAGGAAATCGTTGATTGCTGTTTCCAGGAAAACAAAAAAATCGGATAGTTCCGGTAAAGAAATTCTGGATGAAATAAAAGCATACCGAAAATCGAAACATGCCGTCAAATAAAATAAGGGTAGTTATAGACACCAACATCTGGATTAGCTTTCTTATAGGGAAAACCATTGCACCGGGTTTTAATAAATTACTTGCCGATAAGCGGTTTGAGCTTTTATCAAGCAACGAACTGTATGAAGAACTGAGAGGAGTTATATTCCGGCATAAATTCAGTAAATATATCACCCGACCAACTGCTGAATATTTCCTGCAGCTTTTTTTGTTAGCGACATTACAAATTGAGGTTTCTTCATCAGTTTCCATTTCACCCGATACGGATGATAATTTTTTATTAGCCCTTGCCAAAGACGGTAAATCGCATTTTTAAATTACCGGCGACAAACCGCACCTGCTGAAATTAAATATGTTTGAAAATACCCGAATCATAACGTTTGCCGATTTTTATTTGAAGTTCTTACAGTGAGTCCGGCATATCTTTTTTTTACGCGATTTTATCGGGAAACAATTGGTATTAACGGGAAAATGAAATTCTACAAAGTACTGTTTAATAATTTTCCGCTGCTGATCAGCTTTTCAAGTTGCGGGGAATAACGCGCTTTTTCCAGTGATTGCAAATATTCCATATTATGAAGATCGCTTCCTGCAAAGTCAACCATATTATTTTCTATTAAGTTTTCGCATATTTTTTTTACCTCATTGGAATAAAATCCGGATAGAGAAGGGATATTTATCTGGAAAAATATTTCACGGTCTTTCAATGTTACATAATGCTCAAAATTATAATGCCAGTATGAATATCGCTCAGGGTGGGCGAGTATGGGATTGTACCCTTCAAGCTTCATATCGAAGAGGACATGAAAAAGATTTTCCGGAAAGACAAATGCGGAAAGCTCAATCAGTACATATTTTTTTCCGAATGTAAGAAGGTTGCCTGCCTTAAATTTTTTTACGAGGCCTTCATCAAACATGTATTCGGCTGCAACTTCAACAACTATAGGGATCTGTTGTTTTTCCAGTTCATTTCTGACAAGATCAAGACCTTTGAGAATTGTTTCGGATTTGTTTTTAAAATAATCCGACATGATATGCGGAGTCATGATCAATTTTTTGTAACCCAGGCTATGCATACGTCTGATAAGTTCAACAGATTCTTCAAGGGATTTTGAACCATCATCTAAACCTGGAATTAAATGTGAATGCATGTCGGTTCCAATCAGCGACAAGTCTACCGGTACTTTCAGCTTGTTTGATTTGAATATGTTTCCGAAAACTCCCATTAATCAATTGTTCAAAGTTCAGGGTTTAAAGTTCAAAGTTTCATTTGTTGTTAGTTGTTAGGGGTGAGTTTTTAGAACTACAAACATTTTATACGGTTTTATTTATAACCAATTGGTTTGCGTTTGCTTTGTTCAATTAGTTTTTTGTTTTTTCAAGCAGGTAATTCAGCGCTTCATAAACATCGGCAAATTGCCTGTTGTACTTGCTTTCCAGTTGTTTTAACTTTTCAGTAAGGTCTTTATGGGTAAGAGCATACTGCCGAACCATCACAAACGCGCGTACAATTGAAATATTTACCTGTATGGCTTTGGGACTGTTCAAAACACTTGCAAGCATTGCAACGCCCTGTTCGGTAAAAGCAAAAGGGTTGAATTTACTGTATTTGCCCCTGCCTTTTTCTAAGGTCGCAAATTGCGTCCTTAGAGAATTATATTCGTCTCTTGTAATTTCAAACATAAAGTCGGCAGGAAAGCGTTCAATATTACGCCTTACAGCTTCTTTTAATCTTTTGGTTTCGGTTTCATATAATTCAGCAAGGTCAAAATCAAGCATTACCTTTTGCCCACTTATTTCGTAAATCTTGCTTTGTATCAACTGTAGTTGCATTTAGTCAAAAGTTAAAATTGTTCAAAGTTCAAAGTTTCGTTTGTTGACCGTTGCTGACTGCCAATTGCAGACTGCGAACTAACAGGGTTTCAAAATTATTATAGAGCTGAACTATCTTTTTACATACTGATTATCATAGTATTTCTGGTATTCGCCGGATGTAACATTATTCAACCATTCTTCATTTGTAAGATACCATTTTGCTGTTTTTTCAAGTCCTTCTTCAAAATGTAGCGATGGACTCCATCCGAGTTCTTTCTGTAATTTTGACGAATCAATGGCATAGCGCAGATCATGACCGGCGCGGTCTTTCACAAAAGTGATCAGTTGTTTGGATGTGCCATCTTTTTTGTTCAGTAGTTTATCCATTGTTTTGCAGAGCAGGCGTACAAGATCGATATTTGTCCATTCATTATTTCCACCTATGTTATATGTTTCGCCTTTTTTCCCTTTATGAAAAATCAAATCAATAGCTGCTGCATGATCTTCCACCCACAGCCAGTCGCGTACGTTTTCGCCCTTCCCGTATATGGGTAAGGGCTTATTGTTTTTTATGTTGTGAATACAGAGCGGAATAAGCTTTTCGGGAAACTGATTGGGACCGTAGTTGTTCGAGCAGTTGCTGATAACGACAGGCATTTTATATGTATGGTAATATGCTCTTACAAGATGATCGGAGCTGGCTTTAGATGCGGAATACGGGCTGCGGGGATCGTAGGCAGTTTCTTCCGTGAAAAATCCTTTCTCGCCAAGAGAACCGTAAACTTCATCTGTAGAAATATGATAAAAAAGTTTTTCTTCAAAATTATCTTGCCAGTGATGTTTTGCAGCATTGAGCAGAACCATAGTGCCAACAATATTCGTAATGATAAATTCCATCGGGTTGGCAATCGACCTATCCACATGCGACTCTGCAGCAAGATGTATCACTCCATCGAAATTATGTTTTGAGAAAATCTCCTGAACACAATTGCTGTCGGTGATATCGCCTTTTATAAAAGTGTAATTTTTTTCTTTTTCAATATCGCGCAGGTTCTCAAGGTTCCCTGCGTAAGTAAGTTTATCGAAATTGAAAATATGATATTGCGGATATTTTTTTACAAACCGTCTTACAACATGTGAGCCAATGAAACCGGCGCCCCCGGTGATTAAAATATTTTTCATAATTATAATGATAAATTGTTGTAGTTAGTGGTTTATTGTTTATAGCAGCCAGTACGGTTAAAAGTCATTAGTCAATGGTTATGCAATTCTTTTCAAATGACCATAAATTATATACAAAACCGGCTGCAACTTACCTTCAACCATAGACTATTTATTTTTTTCTTTTAAATATTTTTCCCAGTTCCATGAAGAAAGCATCATGGCATCAAGATCGCGTTCGGCTTTCCAGCCAAGTTCTTTGTTTGCCAGTTGGGTATTGGCCCATACTTTTTCAATATCGCCGTGTCGCCTTTCAACTATTTTATAATTTAGTTTTTGCCCGGATACTTTTTCAAAAGCAATGATCACATCAAGCACAGAAAATCCATTTCCTGTTCCAACATTAAAAAATTCATATGCTGATTTGCTTTTGCTGTCAAGCAATCTTTCAAGAGCTATAATATGAGCATCAGCAAGATCGGTAACGTGTATGTAATCCCTGATGCAAGTGCCATCTGGCGTATCGTAATCATTTCCGAAAACACGTAAAAATTCTCGTATACCAATAGCAGTCTGGGTTATATAAGGAACCAGATTATTTGGTGCACCAATCGGAAGTTCACCAATCAAAGCACTTTCGTGGGCGCCAATAGGATTGAAATACCTTAGAGCTATTGAATGAAACGATGATTTTCTGCAATTATTCTCAATAATTTCTTCTGAAATTTGCTTGGTATGGCCATAAGGTGAAAAAGCTTTTTTAAAAGGAGCATTTTCATCAACAGGCAATTTATCAGGTTGTCCGTAAACTGTGCAGGATGAAGAAAAAACAAGTTTATTCACCTTGTGATCCTTCATGCAATCAAGCAGGTTAATCAGAGAAACCAGGTTATTCCTGTAATATTTCAGGGGCTGTTCAACCGATTCACCAACCGCTTTGAACGCAGCAAAATGAATAATGGCTGCAATATCTTTATTACCTGCAAAAAAATCACTGGTCTCTTTTTTGTCACATAAATCAAATTCATAAAATTCCGGAAGAATGCCTGTAATTTTTTCAATGGAATAAATAACGTCTTTGTTTGAATTGGAGAGATTATCAATAATAGCAACCTGATATCCCTTCTTCTGCAGTTCAACAACAGTATGGGACCCGATGTATCCAGTACCTCCTGTGACCAGTATTTTCATAATGAACTTATGATATAATAATGTCGTCAGGTTTCGATTAACTCAACCTGACAAATAAATGCAAATGGTCAGTCTGAGTTTATCGAAGACTGACTGAAGAACTTAAAAAAATCAAAGGCTCCAGTATGTAAGCTTTTTTATTTTTCCCCTGAACATGCCTTTTACATCAATCAGTATTGCATTTTCCGCAGACAGTTTTAAAAAATATTCTTCCTTAAGCTCTTTGTATGGTTTATGATTAACAGCAATGATGATCGCATCATATTTTCCATTTGGTTTTTCAACAAGTTCGAAACCATATTCATGTTTAAGTTCTTTGGAAGATGCATACGGATCGACCACATCTACTTGAATGCTGTATGATTTTAATTCACTAATAACATCGGCAACCCTTGAATTCCGAATGTCGCTCACATCTTCTTTAAATGTCGCACCCATAACAAGCACTTTTGCATTCAGCATGTTTTTTCCCGCAGCAATAATTTTTTTTACGGTTTGTTTAGCCACATAAAATCCCATGCTGTCGTTCACAAACCTGCCGGAGTTGATGATCTGCGGGTGATACCTGTATTCTTTTGCTTTAAATGTTAAATAATAAGGATCCACACCTATGCAATGTCCGCCAACAAGTCCGGGGTAGAATTTCAAAAAATTCCATTTTGTTCCTGCCGCTTCAAGAACTTCATAAGTGTTAATCCCCATGCGGTTAAAAATCATTGAGAGCTCATTCATCAGGGCTATGTTCACATCACGTTGTGTGTTTTCAATAATTTTTGCCGATTCGGCAACTTTAATGGATGATGCTTTGTAAACGCCTGCCTTCACAACCAGTTCGTATACTTTTGCAATCACATCAAGCGATTCCGTATCGCATCCGGAAACCACTTTCAGAATGCTTGTAATAGTATGTTCCTTATCACCCGGATTGATTCGTTCAGGAGAAAAGCCGGCTTTAAAATCGCTGATGAATTTTAACCCGGAAAGCTCTTCAAGTATGGGAATGCAATCTTCTTCGGTGCAACCCGGATATACAGTGGATTCATAAACAACATAATCCCCTTTTTTTAAAACCTTTCCAATAGTTCGTGTAGCTCCAAGTAAGGGTCTCAGATCAGGAAGATTATGATCGTCGATAGGAGTAGGTACTGCAACAATATGAAAAGTCGCTTCATTCAGATCATCAGGATTGGCAGTGAACATAATGTCACAGCCATCGAATGCGGATGAAGGAAGTTCTTCGCTGGGATCGATTTTATTTTTCATCATTCCTATCCTGTCTTCCTTTATATCAAACCCAATTACAGAAATTTTCTTTGCAAATTCAAGGGCAATGGGCAAGCCCACGTAACCTAAGCCGATAACCGACAGTTTGGTTTCTTTCTTCAGTAGTTTATTAAAAATATCCATCTCACAAAATATTAAATTATCCGTTATTTTATTTTTTTCAGCATGGGATGGAAATCACCTTTCAATCCTATTGCTTTGGAATGTCTTATTTCATAAACAGTATTGATGCTCGGATATGACGTTTCCATTCCGAAACCTTTGCCATCAATTATTTCCCTGTAGCTTGCGGTATGCAGGTTGCCGAAGCCTTCGCTGAACTCAATTTCATTATTGTCAATTTTAACAGAACGATAAGTCCTCTGATTTGTCTTCTTTGCCTCATCCGGTAGGTCATCGCTGTCAATACTGAGGAACCACCTTATACGCGCATTCTTTAATTCAAGATATCCGGCCGCTTTGTTTTCAGAATAATGATGAACGATATTTTTTTGCACATTGCCGAAAATCCAAATCAGCATATCAAAAAAATGTATGCCAATATTTGTAGCAATGCCCCCTGATTTGCTCGTATCTCCTTTCCATGATATAAAATACCAGTGGCCGCGGCTGGTAATATAAGTGAGGTCAATATCGTAAATTTTATCTTTCGGACCGTTGGAAATAGTTTCTTTAAGTTCCTTTATATAATCATGAAGACGAAGTTGCAGAATATTATATATTCTTTTTCCTGTTTCTTTTTCTATCACGCCCAAAGCTTCAATATTCCAAGGATTCAGAACAAGTGGTTTTTCGCAAATGGCATATGCATCGTTACGCAGGGCAAGCCTGATGTGAGAATCGTGCAGATAATTCGGTGAGCAAATACTGACATAATCAATTTTCTTTTCGCCCTGTCTGCGCAATTTGTCAAGATGCCTGTCGAATCTTTCTGTCTCGAGAAAAAAATCGGCTTCAGGGAAATAGCTGTCCATGATTCCTACAGCATCGTGTTTGTCGAGTGCCGCCACCAGCGTATTGCCGGTTTCTTTAATGGCTTTCATGTGACGCGGGGCTATATAGCCTGCAGCACCAATAAGAGCGAAATTTATTTTGCCTTTGCTCATTTTATTTCAGCTTGCTTACTTTATTTTCTTTCAGTAAATATTTTTCCTTGCTTTCAGGACAAACAGCAATTCCCTTTTCATCAAAATGCAGGCGATGCCCGAATTCGCTCATCCATCCCGTTTGTTTTGCCGGATTTCCTACAACAAGAGCATAGGATGGCACATTTTTAGTCACTACAGCACCGGCGCCGATAAAAGCAAATTCTCCTATATCATGTCCGCAAACGATGGTTGCATTCGCCCCAATAGACGCGCCTTTTTTTACCACAGTTTTAACATACTCATGCTTGCGTATTATCGCACTCCTGGGATTTACTATGTTTGTGAACACCATGGAAGGACCCAGAAAAACATCATCTTCGCAAATAACACCGGTATATACTGAAACATTGTTCTGAATCTTCACATTGTTGCCAAGCACCACTTCTGGCGATATCACCACATTCTGGCCGATATTGCAGTTTTCACCTATCACCGAACCGGGCATAATATGGGTGAAATGCCATATTTTTGTTCCTTTGCCAATTTTACAGCCTTCATCAATTACGGCTGTTTCATGAGCAAAATATTTTTGTTCCATTTTCAAAATTTTTAACACAGAGGCCACTGAGCAGACACCTGCCTGCCGGCAAGGCAGGGAGTTACACAGAGTTTAAATTACCGTTTATTTTTCTTCTGATACCTTCCTTGAGTAGTGCGACATTGAAGTTTATTAATAATCCTAATTTTTTATCAGCTAGTTTTAAATATGTTACTAATTGTGCTTCATGAACAGGTAAAATAACTTCGACAGATTTAAGTTCAAGTATAATTTTGTCTTCCACTAAAATGTCAATAACAAATTCTTTATCCAATTTCTCACCTCTGAAATGTACTGGTAATAAAACCTGATTTCTGGCGAAAATATTTTTCTTTTTAAAGACCGACATTAAACAAATTTCGTACACAGATTCCATCAAACCAGGACCAAGTTCCTTATGCACATCAATACAGCAATTAATAATGCTTTCCGTTAAATTATTATAATCCTTCTCTGTGAAACTCATTTACCTCTGTGTTTTAAAAAATAATTATTTGTTCAGTTTTTTTTCCTTTGTACAACACCTACAATACAAAAAGCAAGAAAATACAATCCGAAAAGGAAGCCAACAGGAGCAAATTCTTCCATGCTGATATGTCCATTGCTGGCTGCTGCAATAAATAACCAAATTAAATAAATGATCACCAAAACCAAACCTATAATTGACATTATTTTCATATGATTGTTTTTATTGGTTGATAAATTCAAGTACAGAATCAGTGATAAATTTTAATTGTTCATCATCAAGTTCGGTATGCATGGGCAATGAAACCACAACTTTAGCAAGCATTTCGGTAGCAGGAAAATCTCCTGCTTTATATCTTGAGTCCTGATAAGCTTTCTGCAAATGCATAGGGACCGGATAATAGATCATGGCAGGTATTCCTTTTTCCTGCAGATGTTCTATTAGTTTGTTCCTTTCGAATCCGTTTGTAATAAGTGTATACTGATGAAAAACATGCGTCGATTTTTTGAAACGGGTCGGTGTTTTCAGTTTCGGATTATTCCCGAAAGCCTTGTCGTAATACGCTGCAGCTTTGTTGCGGGCGGCTGCGTATTTATCAAGGTGCTGGAGTTTTATCCGGAGGATGGCCGCTTGTATGCTGTCAAGGCGCGAGTTTACACCTATCAGGTCGTGATAATAACGAATTTTCATGCCGTGATTCACAATAAACCTGAGCTCCTCAGCCAGTTTGTCATCATTTGTAAATATTGCGCCTCCGTCTCCGTAACATCCAAGGTTCTTTGAAGGGAAAAAAGATGTGCATCCCATGTGTCCAATAGTTCCTGCTTTGCTGCGTTTTCCACTGGATGAAATATAATCAGCTCCGGTTGCCTGGCAGCTATCTTCAATAACAAATAAATTGTGCTTTATCGCAATTTCAATGATCGCATCCATATCGGCGCACTGTCCGAAGAGATGTACAGGAACAATTGCTTTTGTTTTGGGTGTGATTGCTTTTTCAATTGCTTTCGGATCAATGTTGAAAGTATCGGGATTAACATCCACCAGCACAGGTGTAAGATTAAGTAAAGCAATCACTTCAGCTGTGGCAACAAATGTATATGAAGGAGCAATCACCTCATCGCCCGGCTGCAGCCCCAGTGCCATCATCGAAACCTGAAGCGCATCGGTGCCGTTGGCACAGGGAATTACATGTTTTACATTCAAATATTTTTCAAAATCCTGTTGGAAATTTTTTACTTCAGGCCCGTTAATGAATGCAGTAGATTCAATAACATTCAGAATAGCTTCGTCAACTTCGATTTTAATTTTGTCATACTGACTCTTCAAATCGACCATACTAATCTTTCTCATCTCTTCAATCTTTAAATGTTTTAAAAAACATTTGTTTAACGAGTTGCAAAGATAAATATTATTCTGATTTTTACTTGATTTTAAGGTATAATACAGAATGTTTGATGCATGCAAATACCAATTTCGATTTTTTTGAGTTATTCAAATAAAAACAATTAATTTTGTTTATTATGAAAAGGTGTTTAAGTTACTTATCTTTTTTGTCTTTTCTGATTGCAGTACAAGGATTTTCGCAGGCCAATATCAAAGATTCTGTTATCTCCACTTCACTCGTTCAGGCAACTTATTCCTTTCAGTTTCCGGGCGGCGATCTTTCCAAAAAATTTGTATCTAACCATGCCATTGGTGCCGGGTATTTATACAAGACCCGTAAAAACTGGATTTTTGGAGCCGACGGGTTTTTTATGTTCAGGGATACCGTAAAGGAAACAGGCATTCTCGATTCCATTACAACAAGCGATGGAAACATCATTGACGGAAATGGCATTTTTGCTGAAGTTCATTTGTATGAGCGTGGATTCCATATGGGTTTCAAGGCAGGAAAATTATTCCCTGTATGGGGCCCGAATAAAAATTCGGGAATAATTTTGCTTGGAGGCATGGGTTTGCTTCAGCATAAAATAAGGATAGAAAACCGCGATAATACAGCATCGCAAATTACCGGCGATTATAAAAAAGGCTATGATCGTTTAACAAACGGGCTCGCGCTGAGCCAATTCATAGGTTATATGTACCTGGGAAATTCAAAACTGGTAAGCTTCTACGCTGGTATTGAAATTATTGAAGCTTTTACACAAAACAGGCGTTCTTATAATTTTGATCTGATGGGTCCTGATAATACCAATCGTTTGGATTTGCTTTATTCAATCAAGGTAGGTTGGATCATTCCCTTGTACAAGCGCTCGCCCGATGCATTTTATTATAATTAACTTTTATTAATGTCAGAAGTCCTAATAAAAGATAGAAGAGAGCAAATAGAAAATAGAAAAAACGCAAAAAATATTTTCTCTTTTCTATATTCTATTTGCTGTTTGCTATTTAATATATTAGAATCAATTATTAAATAATTCAGAAGTGGGTGTTCTCTACAATTTATCCATTGCTTTTTATTCCCTGATGATTCGAGTAGCATCGCTGTTCAATGAGAAAGCAAAATTGTGGGTTCGCGGCAGGAAGAATATCTGGAATGATATGGCAGAAAAAATAAATCCTGCTGAAAAAAAAGCATGGTTCCATGTATCCTCGCTTGGGGAATTTGAACAGGGACGGCCTTTAATTGAAGAATTCAAAAAAAAATATCCGGAAATAAAAGTTCTGCTTACTTTTTTTTCACCATCCGGTTATGAGGTCAGGAAGAATTTCGAATATGCCGATTATGTATTTTATTTACCCTTGGATACTCCTTCAAACACAAAGAAATTCATTAAGCTGGTGAATCCGTCGATTGTGTTTTTTGTGAAATATGATTTTTGGTTTAATTACATCCGTTGCATAGCAAAGAACAATATTCCTCTTTTATTTGCTTCCTCCATATTCAGAAAATCGCAGCATTTTTTTAAATGGTATGGCTGGTGGTTCAGGAAACGGCTGAAATATGTGACTCACTTTTATGTTCAGGATGCATCATCAGAGAAGCTGTTAAAAAGTATTGGAATAAACCAGGTAACAGTTTGCGGCGATACTCGCTTTGACAGAGTGTATTCAATTACTCAAAATGTAAAACCATTTCCCGATATTCAGAAATTCTGCGAAGGCTCGGATGTTATTGTTGCCGGAAGTACCTGGCCTCCTGATGAAGATATTCTCATTTCTCTTATTCATTCCGGGAAAACACCATACAAATTAATAATGGCACCGCATGTTGTTGACAAAGCCCACATTTCTGAAATAACTGCAAAACTGAAAGTACCATATCTTCTGTACTCCGAAATTTCATTATCTGAAATAAAAGATAAAAAAGTTTTAATAATTGATTGCATCGGCATCTTATCGCATGTATATCAGTACGGCCGCATTGGCTATATTGGCGGGGGATTTGGCGAAGGCATACATAACATACAGGAGCCTGCCACTTTTGGAATGCCTGTAATTTTCGGACCACAGAACAGTAATAAGTTCCGCGAAGCCATTGACCTTGTTAAAGAAGGCGGGGCTTTCTGCATAAAAAATGGAGACGACCTGATGGGTATTATACAAAATTTTATAAATAATCCTGATGCTTTGAAAAAATCATCTGAAATTTCAAGGGATTATATTAAAAGAAATGTGGGGGCAACGGAAAAGATATTACAGCAAATAGAAAAATATATTTAATCCTACCATTT
>JAZDMF010000191.1:0-16166 GCA_043801235.1 Bacteroidota bacterium
CAAAGCTGCTCAGCAAATAGTCAGTGTATAAATCTAATATTCCTTGCATATAGCAAAGCTATAGTGCTGTCAAAGAACGGTTATATGGTGCAATAATTTTTAATCAACAGTCAATTGTTAATTTTGCGTAACATCAGTTAATAAGTGAAAATCATGTACTTTTGTTCAAAATATCAATCTTCAGAATATGCATAACATAGTCGGGAAAAAAGTTGTCCGTGTTGACGGTCACGAAAAGGTTACAGGAAAAGCTATTTACGGAGACGATATTTGTTTGCATAATATGCTTTATGCTGCCTGCCGCTTTACCGATATTTCTGCGGGGAAAATAAAAAACATTGATCTGGCGAAAGCAGAAGTTATGGAAGGTGTTGTTTCCATTGCTTTGTATAAGGACATTCCCGGGAAAAAACGCATCGGGCCAATTAGGCAAGACCAATTTGTGTTAGTTAATGATGAAGTATTTTACACCGGCGATGTGATTGCAGTTGTTGCAGCAAAGACTCGTGAACAGGCTTGTGCAGCTGCCGATGCAGTAGAAGTGGATTATGAACCCATAGATGGAATTTTCGATCCTGCCGAAGCCATCAAGCCTGATGCCCGTCTTATTCATTCAGATTACAAAAATAATATTGTAAACCATTATCCTCTTGTAAAAGGTGATGTGGAAAAAGGTTTCGCCCAATCAGAACAGGTGATCGAAAGAGAATACAGAACAGGATTTCATGAACATGCATATATAGAACCTGAAACCGTTACTGTTGCCTGCGACCCAACCACGCGTGGATTCAAAATATACGGATCCATACAAAATCCTTTTACTACCCGGCGAATGGTTGCTGTTTTTATGGGGCTGCAACTGAACCAGGTGAATGTTCTGGGTTCCACGCTGGGCGGCTCTTTCGGAGGAAAAGATGATATTATAAACTGCATGGCCTGTCGAGTTGCATTGCTTTCACATATTACCGGAAAACCTGTCAAATTAACCTATACTCGCGAAGAATCGATGCGCGAAAGTTATAAGCGCCATCCTTATATTTTGAAATATAAAGTTGGTTTTAATAATAACGGCAAACTGAATGCAATGAAGATTGACATCATTGCCGACAGTGGCGCATATTCATCACATAGTTTTTTTGTTACATGGCGTTCTGTAGTTCAGGCTACAGGTCCTTATGAAATTGAAAATGTTCAAACAGACATCCAGAGCGTATACACAAACAACCCGTATACTGCAGCCTTCAGGGGTTTCGGTTCTCCCCAGATTATTTTTGCACAGGAATCCCTGATGGATGAAATTGCTGCAATGTGCAATATCTCGCCTTTGGAAATAAGGCGTCTTAACGGATTCAAGCAGGACAGTGTCACTGCCAGCGGACAAAAATTATCTGAACACAAGGTTTCTCTTAATGAAGTTATTGATGCAGCCTTGGATAAATCAGAATATAATAAGAAGATTGAAGATTTCAATGAATTGAATAAAAACAATTCCCGCTTTAAATACGGAATTGGTTTCGCATGCAGCTACAGAGGTTGCTCCCTAGGTGCAGAAGGCACTGACACTACCTCAGCTATCATCTCTGTTCAGGCTGATGGAAGTGTATACGTATTGACCGGACTGAATGAAAACGGTCAGGGTATGCGCACAACCTTCTGCCAGATTGCTTCAGAAGTTCTTGGAATTCCGCTTGAAAAAATAAATTTTCTTGTACCCCAGACTGCGACCATTCCTGACGGCGGCCCCACAGTAGCATCACGCGCTACACTGACAGGTGGAAATGCTGTTATTGATGCTGCAATGAAAATTAAGGACACCATTTTCAACGTAATAAAAGATGAGCTGAAAGTTTCCTCGATTGAAGAAACAGTCTGGGCTGACGGAATAATAGTTCTTAAGAATCCACAAACGGGAACAGAACATATCAGTATTGATACAGCAATTGAAAAATCATTTAGGGCAGGTGTTAATCTCTCTGCCTATGGCTGGTTCAAAGCTCCGGATGTAAGCTGGCACGAGGAAACAGGACAAGGAAATGCATATTTCACATACGTTTACGGCTGCCAGGTTGCAGAAATAAAAGTTGACACTTCCACCGGCAAAATTGATGTGCAAAAAATAACTGCTGCACACGATGTGGGAAAAGTGATCAATCGTCTTGGCATAGAAGGACAGGTTTATGGCGGCGTTGCACAGGGAATTGGTTATGCAATTCTTGAAGATTTCAATGTTCAGAACGGCTTTGTAAAATCGACCAATTTCGATGAGTATCTTATTCCTACAATAAAAGACATTCATGCCATCGAGCCTGTTCTGGTTGAAAATCAAGACAAGTATGGTCCGTTCGGTGCAAAAAGCATTGGCGAGCCCACGCTGGAACTTGCATCGGCAGCAATAAACAACGCGATGAAATTCGCAACGGGAAAATATTTCTACCAGATTCCATTGACGCTCGAACGTGTTTATCTCGGAAAAAATCTGGTAAAACCATCACGTCAAAGTGAGGCAGTCCTTAGCATTAATAAAAGAAAAAATGCTCCGCGTGTTTCAGGCATTACAATGATTACTCCAAAAAATCTGAAAAAAGCGCTGGCATTAAAGAACGAAGAAAATAAAATAATTGCCGGTGGCACCGATGTTATCATTGACCTCAGGAAAAGAAATGAACCGGAGAAATTGCTGAATATTTCACAGATCAATGAGCTGAAAAAAATAACAAAATCAAAAGATAAGATTATTATTGGCAGCGGGGCTTCTGTGACATCTGTCATCACTAATAAAGCAGTTGATAAACATTTTCCACTGCTTGTGAAAGCATGTTCGCTGATTGGTTCAAAGCAAATAAGGAACCGTGCTACCCTTGGAGGCAATATTGTGAATGCAGCTCCCTGCGCCGATTCAGTTCCACCTTTAATTATTTATGATGCAATAGTGGTTTTACAATCGAAAAATGGAATCAGGGAAATCCCTTTGAAAGATTTCATTGTAAAAAATTACACCACACAAATTCGTCCCGATGAAATTCTTACGGCTATTGCCATTCCTGTTCCTGTAAGAAAATATTACAACTCTTACTTCCAGCTTGGCAGAAGAAATGCTGTTAACATTACACGCATGAGTGTTGGAGCCTTGATTGCTTTTGATTCCGAAAAAAAGATCGGGGAATGCAGAATTGCTGCTGGTTCCCTGTTCGATCGTCCACAGCGCATTGAAGAGATTGAAAAACTTTTTGTTGGCAATGAGTTCACAGAAAAATTAATTGATGCTATCGACAAACCTTTACAGAATATAATTGATTGCGCTATAGGAAAACGATGGTCATCGGAATATAAAACCCCTGTGTTTATTAATATTTGCAAGGATGTGCTGAAAGATATTTTAAACCAGATAAAAAAACAAAAATAATGGCAAATACCTTTACGCAAATTCATATTCATGCTGTTTTTGCTGTTCAAAACAGAGAATGTCTTATTACAAAAAAATGGGAGGCAGAATTGTTTAAATATATAATTGGTATTATTAAAACAAATAATCATAAGCCAATATCAATAAACGGAGCATCGGATCATTTGCATGTTTTATTTGGTATGAGGCCGGCTCAATCACTTTCAGATCTGATGCAGGATATTAAAGGCAGCTCTTCAAAATGGATTAATGAAAAACAATTTATTAAAGGGCGTTTTTCATGGCAGGAAGGGTATGGTGCTTTTTCGTACAGCAAATCACAACTTCCGGTTTTGATCAAATATATTATGAGTCAGAAAGAGCATCACAAAAAGAAAAAGTTTATTGATGAATATAAAGATCTTCTTGAGAGTTTTGAAATTGATTATGATGAGCGTTATGTTTTCAAATCAGTTTTGGATTGATTATTTCGTGCCTGACGGCACTTGATGTATTTTGTCTTTTTTGTTTTACCAAAATATTATCCCTAACGGGACAAAACGAATCTAATTATAAATGTTTTTGAATATCAGAAAAATTTCATCTATGTTCCGTAGGAACATGATTTTGGTAAAAAACAAAATAGTATGAACAAAGTTCCGTCAGGAACGATATAAAAATAAATGTATGGCAAAAATAAAATTCACAGTCAACAACATTGAACACAATATTGAAGTTAGCGACTCAATGCGACTCATTGATGTTTTGAGAGACACGCTTTATCTGACAGGCACCAAGGAAGGCTGCGGCATTGGCGAATGCGGTGCATGCACAGTTATCATGAATGGAGCAGCAATATGTTCGTGCCTTATGCTTGCAGGGCAACTTCAGGATGCCGTTATTGAAACTATTGAAAACATAGAAAAAGATAAAGTCCTTTCACGTTTGCAGCAATTGTTTCTGGAACACGGTGCCGTTCAATGCGGATTCTGTACACCTGGAATGCTCATGAGCGCAAAAGCCTTACTGGATGTCAATCCCAAACCTGCCGAAGAAGAAATTAAGGAAGCGCTGGAAGGAAATTTGTGCCGCTGCACAGGTTATATTCCTATTTTAAATGCAGTAAAGGCTGCAAGAGAATAATTATTTTACTTTTTCTTTTTCCATCTCTATTTCATAACGGGTGCCTTTTTTTCCGCTCATTTTCATTTTTCCTTTAAGCTGCGTAACAAGAATCTCAACAAGAAGTAAACCCAGAGATTTAGATTTTATTTCTTCTATATTTGGTGGCAGACCTACGCCATTATCACCTATAATAAGCTTATATCTGTTCTTTTCTATAGAAAATTCAACAAATATTTCACAGGGTTTTTCGCTGCCGAAGCAATCATCGGGGAATGCATATTTTAATGAATTACTGAGCAGTTCATTTACAATAAGGCCGCAGGGAATAGCAGTATCAATGCCCAGCAGAATATTGGAAACATTAAAATGAAGTTGTAGGTTTTTTTTATGAGGATACGCCTGCAGTAAATGATTTGTAAGGTGTTCAAGATAGTTTCCGAAATTTATTCGTGAAAGGTCATCCGACATGTACAGGTCTTCATGGATGATGGACATGCTCCGTACCCTATGCTGAAGTTCCCTGAATTTCCTGTTCATCACAGCATCCCTGCTGTCCTGCATCTGCATATTGATTAAGGAAATAATGATCTGCATATTATTTTTCACGCGGTGATGTATTTCGCGTATAAGCACTTCCTTTTCATTCAGTGCCGATATTATTTGCTTCTCGGTTTTTTTCTGTTCTGTAATGTCCTCAACAATTGTCTGAAAACCTGTGATCCTGTCCCGTGAATTCTTGATAGGTTTTGTATAAATTCGTGTATCCAGGCTCTTTCCCCATTTCGATGTATATGTATGTTCCGAAACAACCGATTCCCCGGTTTCAATGCACTTTACAAATTTCTCTACCAGTCCGGCCATTATCATTGGAGGGAACGAAAGTACATTGATACTCTTCGTTTCATTTACTGATTTCGATCCAAGCATCTGTAAAAGCACCGGATTTATTTCAATGATATTTCCAGAAATGTCAGCAGTCATAATTCCAAGCGGAGCATTTTCAAAAATCATTTTGTACTTTTCTTCGCTGTTCTTTATTGCTTCATTGGCTTTTTTTCTTTCGGTGACATCACGTGCAATCCCAAAAACTTCGAAAGGTTTGCCATTTTTAAAATGCACCTGGCTGTTGATTTCAAATGTAACAATCCTCCCATTGACATTAATGAAATCAACTTCGTAGACAGTTCCCTCATCCCGGCCCCTGAGCTTTTTTACAACATCAGCAAGTGCTCTTCTTGCTGATTCCGGTGTCAGGTAGGTTTTTACATTCACATCCGAAAGCTCTTGAAACTTCAGGCCAAGAAGTTTTTCAACGGTTCTGTTTACTGATGTAAAGTTGCCCCGAAAGTCCATGGTATAGATGATATCATTCGATAATTCGAAAAGTTCCATGTATTTTTCTTCACTGATTTTTAGAGCCTCTTCACCTTTCTTCATGTCTGTTATATCGCGTACAGTGGCCTGAAGGAATTTCTTACCTTGTACATTCATCCTTGTCAGCAGTACCGTCGCAAGAAAATCCTCGCCATTTAAACGCTTGTGGGTCCATTCAAAGAAATGAGAACCATTCTGCATTGCAATGCTTATCATCTCTTTCGCTTTGTTATCAGAAGTCCTTCCGTCAGGCTGGAACTCGGGTGAGAGCTTCCAGGGTTCATTCGAAGTGAATTCAACCTCATCCTTCGCTAAAAACATTTCTACGGTCGACTGGTTTCCTGAAGTAAAGCGCCACGATGGAGGCTCCAAGGTCATAATTGCATCGCGGGAACTTTCAAAGAGAGCGCGGTATTGCATTTCGCTTTCTTTAAGTTCTTCCTCCATTTTCTTTCGTTCTGTAATGTTACGTGCTATACCGAATATTGCAAAAGGCTTATTATTCTTATATTTCAGAAAACTGCTTACTTCCAAAAAAACATGAGTACCGTTTTTTGCTATTGCTTCAACCTCATAAATAGTCGATTTGTACGGATGTTCAATTTTGTATTTTTGGTTTTCATACGCCCGCTGATAGGATTCATCGGTAAGGAAAAAATGGAACTGGTTTCTATCAAGTTCTTCAAATTTATATCCAAGATGTTTTTCGAGAGCAGGATTGATGGTAAGAATATTTCCCTCAAGATCCGATGTCCATACCATTTCCGTAGCATTTTCAAAAATCTCCCTGTATTTCTCTTCGCTTATTTTTAAAGCTTCCAATGTTTTCAGGTAGCCGGAAATATCAGTCATGGAACCAATAATGCGTACAGGATTTTTATTCTCATCAAAGAGAAGCCTTGAATTTACTGAACACGAAAGTATAGAGCCGTCCTTATCGTTAAGTCTTAATAGGTAGTTACGTATAAATCCTTTCTCTCGCATTAAATTCAACATTATTTCTCTGTCACCTACATCTGCATATAAATGTAAAATATTTTTCCCGATGAGGTCTTCCCTTTTATATTTCGAAAAGGATTCTACGGAAGGGGACAACTCAATAAGAATTCCTTCAAGAGTGGATTCATAATATACATCCTGTATGTTCTCAAAAATCCGTTTATACTTTTCAGCGCTTTTCTGAAATTCAGCTTCGATTGTTTTCTTGTCGCTTATATCCTCAAAGATGATGATATAATTGGTGATTTTTTTGAGTTTATCAAAAATGGCAAATGAAATTGACTTGATGCATGTTTTTTTAGAGGGAATGTCAGGAATGTAATCAGCAACATCGTACCATAACTCTGGAATTTCCACATATTCACCATTGCGTGCTTTTTCCAGCTGTTTGTCATATCCGGCTTTTTTCAGAACAGGATGATCAAATATGCATAAGTCGGGAACGGGTTCTCCTTCGAACAATTCAATAAAAAATTTATTTGCCTTGACGATCCTTCCTTTACTGTCACATACAGCTATTGCGTATGGGATGTATTCGAAAAATTTTTCAAAAAGGAACAATATATTTGTTCCCTGATTTTTCTTTGCCGGATTTTTTTTCTCAAAAACATCCAGTAATTGCGTAGCCTGATCGTCCGTGAGCGAGGAAATATCTAATTTCTTTAAATACCGATCCAACTTTTTCTTAATATCCATGAATGAAATATATTCACATCAAATGTATGTATTTTTTTAAATGTATTGAAATTTTAACCCTTTTGATAAATGTGTAATTTTGTCACTAAATTTAAACTATGACTATGTATCTGAAAAATGTTTGTTATATAAACTGGAAAACACTTGAATTCAAAAGCGGTCATTTGAAAATCGATGAGGGGAATAATAGAAATATAGCATTCGTTAATGAACAGCAAATCGATACTTCAAAAACTGTAATTGATTGCAAAGGAAAATATGTTACAAAATCTTTTGCCTGCGGTCACCATCACATATATTCGGCACTGGCGCGCGGAATGTATCCACCGGAAAAAAATCCCGCCAGTTTTTATGAAATTCTTCGATATGTCTGGTGGACACTTGACAAATGCCTCGATAATGAAATGATTGAAGCCAGCGCATTGGTTACTGCTGTAGCCTGTGCGAAAAACGGTATTACTTTCGTTATTGATCATCATGCCTCACCTTTTTATATAGATGGTTCTCTGGAAATAATAGCAAAAGCTTTTGATAAAATCGGCGTTTCACATTTATTATGTTATGAGATTAGTGACCGCGATGGAGAATCAATCTCCGAAAAGGGCCTTGCTGAAACCGAAAATTACCTTAAAAATAACCAGGGACTCGTTGGACTTCATGCATCATTCACTGTTTCCGACAAAACCCTTAACGCTGCTGTTGCAATCGCCCAAAAATATGACAGTGGCATTCACATTCATACAGCCGAGGATAAATACGATGAAGAACATTGTGTGAAAAATTACAGAAGTCGCGTTATTGAAAGATTGCATAAGCACGGGGCTCTTGATTTTCCAAAGACCATACTTGGTCATTGCCTGCATGTGGATAATAACGAACGAAAACTTATTCATGATTCAAAAGCGTGGGTGGTGCAGAATTCCGAAAGCAATCTGAACAACAATGTCGGTTATTTCAACTCACGCGGAATGGGTGGAAATATTATGCTTGGAACCGATGGAATGCACAGCGACATGCTACGCAGTGCCAAGTCGGCATTCTTTGTAGGACAAGGTTTTGACAGCATTGATTATCCGGGAACATATAAACGTTTCAGAAATGTTCATGAATATTTATCATCAAACAATTTCCACGGCGATGGTGAAAATAATATTGTTGTTCTTGATTATGATACTCCCACCGATTTCAATCAGAATAATTTTTTCGGGCACTTCCTGTTTGGCCTTGAATCGCGCCATGTTCAGCATGTTATTTCGGATGGAAAACTAATTGTGAAGAATGGAAAAGTATTAAATGAACCGGCCGGACTTTATGAATTCTCAAAAGAAATGGGGAAAAAACTGTGGGATAAAATGGCAAATATATAATAACATCGCTGAGAATTAACACCGGCAGATGTCTATTACTATTTTAATGAACGACGGTAATCTTTTCTTTCCTAATTCCGTTTTCTGTTTTTATTCCGATGAAATAATTCCCTGCCTTTAAAACAGTAACGTTGTATTCAATTTCATGCTTTCCCGCAAGCAGTGTATCATTCATCACTTTCGCAATTTCATTTCCTTTTATATCATAAACAATAATGCTGATACTTGATATATTTTTTAATTCAAATTTAAGTATCGCTTTTTCTTTTACCGGATTTGGAAAAATTTCAAAAGAAAATTTTTCCGTATCAATATTTTCTGTGCCGACAGTAATATCAAAAATTTTACATATTGTAAAATCAACCCAGAATAGCCCGTAACAGTTTGGAATGTTTGAACGCAGTGAATTGCCAATGGTTTGCGGAGGATCGGTATACAACGTCCACCAGGTTGAATCGGCCGGATAACCGAACTGAAACGCCACATCATTTGTCGAAAAATGACTGCCCCATGCTTCAAACTCAGTCGTCATTTGTGTAAGTCCCGTAAATCCCTGGCTGTCGTCAACAAATAAAATATCGCCCCGGAATGAAGGAGGCATCCATGAATAGCTGTAATGCTTAAGGAACAATGTATAATCCGTATCGAATGCCTTCAAAGTTTGTTCCCAATGCTGCGCCATCGAATCGGTAACATGCTGGCCACCGCTGTAATCCTGCGCATTGAACCATTCCACATCAATGCCAAAACCTTTCACGCAAGGATGATGTTTGTATTGATTCATCACCAAATGTATCAGTGTATCTACATCTGCAGCGCCGGGTTCCACCTGCAGCCAAACACGGAAACCTTCCTGATCAAAGCGGTCAAGACAGGATTCATTCTGGTCGGTGCTGCCAAATGTGATATATGGCCAGCTTCCTCCGGGATTCAGGAAATTCAGCCTTGTGGTTCCGGCATTCTGATATAAACTAACTATCCAGACAGCCGCAGGCCCCGTGCTGTCAAATTTTGAAGCCATTGCATTCCCCACATAAGCCCAGTAATCATCGCTTGGAAACTGGTTGTTGGGATAGCTTGACAAGATGCGCGATGCACGGAAACCGGCAACATAGATTGAATCGTGAATGGTTTGAGAAAATGAATATGTAAAAATGTAAAATGACAAAAAAAGAAAAAATACTTTTTTCATATGGATGGCTTTGACACAAAAATACTGATTTAATTCAAATATTGTTTATATCTGAATCATAAGTGTAATGCTGAAAGAATAATAATGCTAATTTTGGCTTACATTAAATCCAAATCATGATCACTAAAGAACAATCTTATAATAAAATTAAAGAACTTGTTGAACGGTTCGAATCATAGAGTTCATGAATAAATAAAAATTTAAACTTGGGTAAATTAAAAATGCGGAAAGGAAAATAATGAGGCTAAAGCCAAATAACTGAACAAATATTTTATCAGTTGGCTGAAGCCAAACTGAAATGGATACAATCAAATTCAATTAAACAAATGAAGATTAGATTTTATATTATTCTGATTAATAAAAACATCCATTTCAGTTCACTTATAAACTCAATTATTCAAAAATTAATATGCAATAATCCATTTCAGTTTGCACAAAAAGCAATGGAAATTATTAATGTAAACCATCCATTTCAGTCAGATTTATCTGACTGATAAAAAAATAAAAAATCAAATGGCTTTAGCCACATAAAAATAAATAAAAATTATGTGTTGGGTAAGGGTTTATATTCACATGGTTTTCTCCACAAAAAACAGAGAGCCATTTTTAAATTCATCAGAATTAAGAAAAAAAGTATTTCAGCACATCAAAAAAAATGCTGACGAAAAAGATATTTGGCTCGACTGTGTGAATGGCTGGCAGGAGCATGCACACTGTTTAATCTCATTAGGTAAAGAACAAAGCATCAGCAAAGTGTCACAACTCATCAAAGGCGAATCATCCTTTTGGATAAATCAAAACAAACTGACAGCAGATAAATTCATCTGGCAAGATGATTATTGGGCTATAGGTATAAGCGAAAGTCATATTGAATCAGTGATACAGTATATTTACAATCAGGAAGAGCATCACTCAAAAAAATCTTTTACTGAAAAGGTGAATGAGTTTATGGAAAAATACGGATGGAGTTTCATAAAAGGAAAATGATATTCGCCAAAAAAAAAATCGCGAATCCGATACAAGTAACATAGAAAATCAATTGGATGAAATGGTTTATAATATCTTTAAGTTAACAGAAGAAGAAATTAAAAATTCAGAAAATAATTAAAAAACAAATGGAAAAAATCAGCGCTGAATTAGGAAAGAAAATAATTGAACTCGTCAAGCAGAATAAAGTTATCGAAGCAATAGCCTTAGTTCAAAACGAACTAAAATTAGGGTTGAAAATATCGAAGGATATCGTGGATAAATATAGATAACTCTGCTTATTGGCCTGATTGCATAATCATGAAAAACACATTGATTAAGAACGGAAAAATTATTACTTCTGAAAAAGAATTTCAGGGTGATGTTCTTATAACCGGTTCAAAAATTACAGAAGTAAAAAATAAAATTTCAGAATTTCCTGTCGATGCTGAAATTATTGATGCCAGTGGCTTTTATGTTTTTCCAGGAGGCATTGATGCCCATGTTCATCTTAGTCTTCCCTCTCCGGCAGGCCCTTCAACAGACGATTTTTGCTCTGGAAGTATTGCAGCCCTTTACGGTGGAACAACATCGTTTATTGATTTTGTCACCCCCGCAAAAAATGAATCGTTGGTTTCAGCATTAAAAGAACGGCTGAAATTTTCTGAAAAATCCCTGCTTGATTATTCGTTTCACATGAGCATCACCTCATGGGGGCCTGAAACAGCAAGGGAAATGGAAATCATTGTTAAGGAGCACGGCATCACTTCGTTCAAGACCTATATGGCATACAAAAGCGTTACAGGGATAGAAGAATCTGAACTTTTTGAAGTAATGAAAGTTGCTGCAAGGCTTAATACACTGGTATCTGTGCATTGCGAGATGGATGACGAAATTGTTCGTTTGCAGAAAAAATTTATCTGCGAAGGAAAAACATCTCCTAAACACCATGCTTTATCAAGAACGGCCTCCTGTGAAGCGCTATCGGTAAAAAATGTGATTGCTGCCGCAAAACAAGCCAGATGCCATGTTTATATTGTCCATACATCTGCTGCTGCTTCGCTGGAAGAAATTGAAAAGGCACAAAAATCAGGGCAGCAGGTATATTCGGAAACATGTCCGCAATATTTATTACTCGATGATTCTGTATATGATCTTCTTCTTCCTGAATCGCTGAAATATGTTATCAGCCCGCCCATCAGAAAAAAAGAAGACCAAAAGAAATTATGGAACGGATTGAAAAACGGAAGTGTACAAGTGGTAGCAACCGACCATTGTCCTTTTAATTTATCGGGACAAAAAGATATTGGCATTTCTGATTTCACAAAAATTCCCAATGGAGCAGGTGGTATTGAACACCGCTTATCACTTTTATTTACCTACGGTGTTTTACAAAATAAAATCAGCTTGAGGCAATTTGTTCAACTATGCTGCTCAAATCCTGCAAAAATTTTCGGATTATACCCTCAAAAGGGTGATATCGCTAAAGATACCGATGCTGACATTGTAATCTGGAATCCCGATTCACAAAATTTCATTTCAGCAAAAACACATCACCAAAATTGCGACAGCAATATTTACGAAGGGCTCACTACAAAAGGCTCACCTGAGTACGTTTTTATAAAAGGAAATAAAATCCTTGAAAATCACAAATTGAACATATCGGGTTTGAAAGGTTCATTTCTTCAGCGATACTGAATTAAAACTATCAATTAATATTTATTAACACTGATTTTACTGACATTATAATATAAAAACAGTAATTTTGAATCTTAATATAAATTCCATGAAAACAAAAATCTTTACTTTTATATTGCTGGTATTTTCATTGCTGAATGCAATGAATGTACTTTCGCAGGCTATTCCAAACAGCAGTTTTGAAAACTGGACAACAACAACTTATTACGAAGATCCTCCTCCTTACATCACCACGAACATAAATACTTATATGATGCTTGGTACAGGAAATGTGACCAAAAGCACTGATCATATTAGTGGCTTATACTCTGCTCGTTTAGAAACGGTACAGTTAGGAACTGACACCATGTTTGGAGGCATGTTCATTGGAATTCCCGGCTCTGGAGGTATCACAGGCGGAGAAGCTATGGCAGTTCACCCTGATTCTCTTTCGGTCAGTGCAAAATACAACCTTCAGCCTGATGACACAGCTTACGTTCTTGTTCTTTTTAAAAAAAATGGCTTAATGATTGGCGTCGGGGCCTTTGCTTTTGCAGGAACCCAGAATACTTTTTTGGAATTTAAGACCCCCGTTACCTGGTACCAGACTGACAGTACCGATACTGTTGCAGCAATCATTACATCTTCCGCCCTTGATCCCCCGCAATTCCCGGGAAGCACATTGTTTGTGGACAATCTGAATTTTATCGGAAGTGCTGCTCCGTTCCCGAATGGCGGTTTCGAAATATGGAGCACTACAACTTCAGAAGATCCCGACAACTGGACTACCATGAATTATGCCTCAGGCCCTTCCGACCCC
The DNA here is from genome assembly GCA_043801235.1 of Bacteroidota bacterium. GTDB lineage: Bacteria > Bacteroidota > Bacteroidia > Bacteroidales > CG2-30-32-10 > DAOQAK01. Next base: position 13,599 of record JAZDMF010000191.1, read on the forward strand.
TCAGTATCAAAAACCACCGACAGTTACGATGGAACATATGCTGCAAAAATTAAAAATGTTCAGATGCTTTCAGGCGACACTATGGGTTTCCTTACAAACGGCTATCTTGGCAATAATGGTCCGCAGGGAGGCATGCATGTTCTTCAGAATCCGGAAAAAATTACAGGATATTATAAATATTCTCCTGTTGGTCCTGATACAGCTTTGGCAGGATGTTTCGTTTACATTCAGGATTCCACTGGCGCACAGGTTTTGGTTGACAGCGGAATGATTAAATTTCCAGCAGCAAGCAGCTATACCTATTTTGAAATTCCTTTTGTATATAACGACTGGCCTATTGCCGACACGCTGAATATTTCTTTTGTCTCCGGAAACCTGCAGGACGGTGGATCTTACGTTGGCCTTGGCAGTGAACTTTACATTGATATGCTGGGGCTTACATACTACCCCGTGTCGATACCCGAAACCAGCGAGATGGACAATAGTACTGTAGTTTATCCAAACCCATCGGCAGGAAACTTTACTGTTACATTTTTTTCAGGTGAACCTGAATATGTTTTCGGTGTTTTCGATGCAAAAGGAATTTTAATTCATTATAAAACGCTGAAACCTGTCAATGGTTATTATTTTTATTCATTTGATATGAACGGTTATGCAAAAGGCATGTATACCGTAAAATTCACTTCTGTAAAAAACAGCTTCATTAAAAAAATTATTATCGATTAATATGTCGCCCGCAAAACATTATGTTCCCGGGTAAAATTTTTATTACCCTTTAACCGCAGGGGGCACAAAGTTCAGAAAACTATTGGAATCACAGGGAACACAGAAAAAATTACGCAAGGTATTTTGCTGCAATGGGCATCCTTCGGCCCATGCCGAAGGCTTTAGGAGAAACACGCAGGATGGGCGGGGTCTGATACCGTTTCCACTCGCTTGTATTTACAAGCTTTAAAACTTTGTGAACGGTTTTTTCATCATACCCCATTGCAATAATATCGTCAGGGCCTTTCGACTTTTCAATGTACTGATAAAGTATTTTATCAAGCAGGTTATATTCGGGCAACGAATCGGAATCTTTCTGCCCTGGCCTTAATTCAGCAGAAGGCGGCTTGTTAATTGTGTTTTGCGGGATGATTTCTTTTTCTTTATTGATAAGTCCGGCCAGTTCGTAAACCTGGGTTTTGTAAACATCGCCGAGCACGGAAATTCCTCCGCACATATCGCCGTATAAGGTTCCGTAACCAACGGCAGCTTCGCTTTTATTTGATGTGTTAAGCAAAATATATTCCAGCTTGTTTGCCATGGCCATCAGGATTACAGCACGTATACGAGCCTGTATGTTTTCTTCTGCCAGGCCGAAAGGCATACCTTTAAAAACAGGTTTCAGGGCACTCTCAACACTTTTGAACGAATCTTCAATATCAATTACATCGTATTGTATGCCCAGTGTTTCGGCCAGTTTGAGGGCATCGGTAATGGAATGTTCTGATGAGAATCGAGAGGGCAGCAGCACCCCGCGCACATTTTCTTTTCCCAGGGCTTCCACTGCAAGTACGCACGTAAGCGCCGAATCTATTCCTCCCGACAGACCAAGAACAGCTTTACTGAAGTTCAGCTTTCCGAAATAGTTTTTAATACCTGTAACAAGGGCGCGATGTATCATTGAAGCCTTTGTCACAACAGATGCCACAGGTTTGAGATTTACGCTTTGCTGTCTGTCGCAATGGATATTCGTTTCTGTTTTATCACGTTTTTTTGTAAAAGTCAGGTTAAAAACAGCCAGGCCTTCTTCAAAACTTTCAATCTCTTCAACAACCTTACCCTTATCATCCATAGCCAACGATCCCCCGTCGAATATAAGCTCGGTTTGCGCACCTGCATGATTCACATAAAAAACCGGGAGGGTGTATTTTTCGGCATTTGCTTTCAATATTTTTTTCCTGACGGATGCCTGTTCGTAATTGAAAGGAGATGCAGCAATATTAATAATGACATTGGGGTTTTGCTTCATCAGCTCATCCATGGGATTTGTTACATAAAGCTGATTATCACTGATATTCCAAAGGTCTTCGCATATTGTCAGCGCTATGCGCAGATCTTTAAAATAAACCAGTTCGAATTTTGCATTCGGTTCAAAGTACCTGTATTCATCAAATATGTCGTAATTCGGAAGCAGTGATTTGTTACGAACTGATTCTATTTTTCCCCTGTAAAGCAGGTAGGCTGAATTAAACAATCTTTTTCCTTTGGGATTCTGATTAAATCCCGGCGAACCAATAATAGCTGCAATATCCCTGCATTCTTTTGCTATTTCCTTCAAAGATTTAGTGCAACTTTTTACAAAATGATCGAAATCCAGAAAATCGCGGGGAGGATAACCGCTCAGGGAAAGTTCAGGAAAAATAATCAGTTCAATTTTCAGCAATTTTGCATTTCTGATGGCATCGATAATTTTTTTCGTATTGCTTTCGAAATTGCCTATATGTAAATTCAGTTGTGATAATGCAATCTTCATAATTATGAAAAAAATCCCGATCAGATGTTGCAACCGACCGGGAATTCAGA
>JAZDMF010000209.1:0-18606 GCA_043801235.1 Bacteroidota bacterium
TGCAAAAGCCCAGGTAATAAATTATAATTTATTATTTAAGAAAGACCAAACACAACTCACGGCAAATCAGGAAAAAGAAATTGATAGTTTAGCCATGCTAATTAAAAATGGTGAACGTTTGGTGGTATACCCTCTCACATATGACAGTATCTTTGATTGTTTAACATTTGCTAAAAATGCTAAAGTTCAGGCCTCTGAAATTGCTAAATATTCTATAACAATAGGATTTGAATTATTGGGTACTCCTATGAACTTTCCCAGTACTTACAAGGGACTAAGTGTAAGCGTGAACATGAAATATCATAAACCAAAAGATACCATCACATCTGTTATAGATCCAGACACGTTGGCTAATACCCTGAAGAATCATTATCCTCCAAAAGCCTCTCAATATTTTATTATTGATCCGGACAGAGATACCCTGATAGTGGGTAACGAGGGAACCAAGCTATTATTTGAAGCCGGAAGCCTGATTAGCCCTAAAAAAGTCATAGTAGAACTGAAAGAGTTCTATACTCTTGAAGACTATATTAAAAACGATATACCTACAATTTCAAATGGAAAAATGATTATAACCGGGGGCGCTATATACTTAAATGCCGTTCAGAAGGACAGTGCAAAACAACAGGTAAAAATAAATTCCAGCAAAGGAGTGGGTGTGGAATTTAGTCTGGGCAAAGATGACACGACGATGCAGATATTTATAAAAGACCCGCTTTCACCAAAGAAAATAAACTGGATATTGGCGCCTCCGGTTAACGCGGAAGACTGGCAAATGACAGAAACATTATTGGATTATGATGGAAGTATTATTTCTAAGAAAACTTATTATTCAAAAGCAGACTGGGAGAAACATTTAAAAGAAGTGAATGAAGCGAGAATAAATGAAATAAAGAAGGAAATAGAGAAGGAAGGTCCGGTTGATTTTTATAATATAATGAAAATATATAACTTTGGTTATATTAATTGCGACGCATTTTACACTGAGCCTATGTCGCCGTATATCATAGCTGCCGATGAGAAGATAACCGCTGAATATTACCTGGTTTACCAAAGTATTCGTGGATTAATGAAAGGCGAAGTAAATAACAATCTTGTAACATTTGGAAAAGTACCACTCAACCTACAGGCCACCCTATTAGCTGTATCATTTATTGACAAGCAACCTTATTTCTTCAAATCTACATTTAATGTAGGTAGTGCAGAAAAACAAAAAATAATACTTGCGCCGGTTGATGAAAGTTATTTAAATGAACAATTGAAGTTGTTGAAATAAACGTAATTCCCTTAATATCTTTGTAACATATAACATTAACAAAAAAAAGACGATGCAAAAAAATGAAATCGTTGATAATGCAGTACAAATTTATTATAGCGCAGTTCGTTGACAGAAACATAATTAGACAATAACAATATACCTACATATGCCTAACTTGCGTCTTTTGCAAGCGCCCCATTGATCACCAATATCAAAAAATACAGGCGATAACTTCAATCTTTTGCAAGCATAACGTCGACATCGACGGTTACTTCAGCAAACACTGTCTCATTTCGCGAAACAGCTCATTCGATAATTGTTTGCTGAAGTTGTTATTTAAGGGATCTGTGTACACTCATTTGTACACCCGGCTTCAAAAAGAAAGGGTCTCGTTTCTGAAACCCTTGATTTTACTGGTCGGGGCGAGAAGACTCGAACTTCCGACCCCTTGCACCCCATGCAAGTACGCTAGCCAACTGCGCCACGCCCCGATTATAAAAAAAATTCGTGCAAATATAAAACAAATTTAATTTTTATTTCCTTTTTTTATTTTATTTTGCTACGCAAGTTCTTCTATGACGAAAAAAGTAATAAAATCGTCTTATCTTGCGTTTTTCCGTACATAAAAAATTTTTATGAAAAAACATTTTTCCCTCACATTCTTTCTGCTGGTATTTTCTTGCTGCCTTTATGCGCAGAAGTTCACTGTAAGCGGATATGTAAAAGATGCTAAAACCGGCGAATTCCTTATGGGCGCCAATGCTTACATAAAAGAGACCATGAAGGGAGGGCAAACAAATCAGTATGGTTATTACTCACTGACAACCGATAAAGGTTCATATACTTTCGTTGTGTCATATATGGGTTATAAAGAATATTCGACAACCATTAATCTGTATCAAAATATCAAGATAAATATTGAACTGGAAGAAAAAGTAATCACCACCAAAGAAGTAGTTATTACAGGTGAAAAAGAAGACAATAACACTTCCAGCACCGATATGGGAAAAGTAAACCTGGAAGTGGAAAAAATAAAATCACTTCCCGCATTTATGGGTGAAGTGGACATCCTGAAAACCATACAACTCACTCCCGGTGTACAGAATGCCGGTGAAGGTAACAGCAGTTTCTATGTCCGCGGGGGTGGCCCGGATCAGAACCTTATTCTTCTAGACGAGGCCGTTGTTTATAATGCATCGCATCTGTTCGGCTTCTTTTCTGTTTTCAATGCCGATGCTGTAAAAAATATTGAACTGACCAAAGCCGGCATGCCTGCAAATTACGGCGGACGCCTTGCTTCTGTACTTGATATTTCCATGAAAGAGGGTAATACGCATGATTACCACATTGAGGGAGGTATCGGACTGATTTCATCAAGGCTGACGATACAGGGTCCAATAAAAAAAGACACCAGTTCATTTATTATCTCAGGCCGTCGCACATACGCCGACCTGCTCATCAAACCATTTGTCAACAAAGAATCCGCTTTTAAAGGTTCGGGATATTACTTCTACGACCTGAACACAAAAATCAATTACCGATTTACCGATAAGGACCGCTTATTCTTAAGCGGTTATTTCGGGCGCGATATTTTCTCAATGAAAGAAAAAGACCTGAGCTTCCAGAATTCGATCTCATGGGGAAATGCCACCGGATGTTTGCGCTGGAATCACGTATTCGGCCCTAAGTTATTCCTGAATAGCTCATTTATTATCAGCGATTATCAATTCGAACTGGGAATTACTCAAAGCGAATACGATCTTAAACTTTATTCCGGCGTAACCGATTACACAACAAAACTTGATTTTTATTCATTCCCAAGTACACGGCATAAATTAAAATTTGGCCTCGAAAATATCTATCATATTTTCACACCCAATAATGCAACAGCTAAAACCAGCGGAGTGGATCTTGACCTTGGACAAGAAGTCCGCCTTTACAGCGACGAAGCTGCACTTTACATCAACGATGAATTTGATATTAACGACCGTATTAAAATAAATGGCGGTTTGAGATATTCCTTTTTCGAACATATCGGCCCTTTCGACAGGTACATCAAAGATCCGGCAGGGCAAACTATCGACTCTGTTCACTATGACCGTTTCGAAAAAGTTCAAATCTACAACAACCTTGAACCCCGGATTTCTTTAAGATGTACCATTAACAAACAATCTTCAGTAAAAGCATCGTACACCCAAAATTATCAATACATCCATCTTGCATCAGTCTCTGCCATTTCATTACCCACCGATATATGGGTGCCCAGTTCCGATATCGTAAAACCACAGTTTGGAACTCAATATTCATTTGGGTATTTCAGAAATTTCAGGAAGAATATGTTTGAAACTTCCATTGAAGTTTATTATAAGGAAATGAAAAACCAGATCGAATTTAAGGAAGGAGCACTGCCGGAAGACAATATTAAAGATAATACTGATAACAACTTCACCTTTGGGAAAGGCTGGTCATACGGTGCTGAATTTTTTATAAACAAACAACTGGGTCAGTGGACCGGATGGATTGGCTATACGCATTCATACACAAAAAGAAAATTCCCTGAAATTAACCAGGGCAGGGAATACTGGGCGAAATACGACAGGCGCCATGATGTTTCTCTTGTCGTATCGTATGAATTCAATGACCGATGGATATTTTCTGCCATCTGGGTTTATGCCACAGGAAATGCCATGACCATGCCCATAGCCCGCTATATTATTGACGGTAACATTGTGAATGAATACGGGGAACGCAATGGATTCAGAATGCCGTCATACCATCGTATGGATGTTTCAGCAACATTCAAAGGGAAAAAACACAAGAAATACGAATCCAGCTGGAATTTTTCAATATATAATGTTTATAACAGGTATAATCCTTATTATATTTATTTTGATACGGAAGGGAATGTAGCTGACTTTCACCTTGAGACCAAAGCCAAACAGGTTTCACTTTTCCCTATCCTGCCTTCAATAACATGGAATTTTAAATTTTAATAAAACATGAAAAACCTTATGAAATACTTTCCGGTTGTAACAGGAACATTTTTAATCTTATGTTTCGCTTCCTGCGAAAAAGAAATAGACCTGAATTTACCTGATCCTGAAATAAAAATCGTGGTGCAGGGATGGATCGACCAAAACGATTATGCCATTGTGATGCTTACCAGAAGTTCACCGTTTTTTTCAGTTGTCGATTCTGCTGCAATGCTCAACATGATCGTTCAGAACGCTACTGTAGTTGTAACGGATGGTATCATTTATGATACGCTCACTCCCACTTTCGACCCGAGTTACTTTCCTCCTTTTCTTTATAAAGGATCAATATTAAAGGGAGAAGTGAATAAAACATATCACCTGAAAGTGATAACCGACAGTATCACATTAACAGCATCTGCAACTGTTACACATCCTGTTCCTCTTGATTCCGCGTGGTTTGAGGTGGAAGAAGACCAGGATTCACTCGGATACGTATGGGGATATTTTCAGGATCCGGCTGAAGAATTAAATTATTACCGACTCTTTACAAAAAGGCTGAATAAAGATGTCCGGTTCATTCCATCGCTTTACTCTTCTTACGATGATAAATTTTTCAACGGACAGAGTTTTGAATTTTCGCTGATGCGCGGAATTGAATCATTGACCGACACCACCTCTGATCCCGAAATGGGGTTTTACAAAATCGGTGACACCATTATTGTTAAAGCCTGCACTATGGATAAAGCAAACTACGATTTCTGGCGTTCTGCCGAAGGCGAAATGTATTCTTCCGGAAATCCCTTTGCATCACCCACGCAAATTGTCACCAACATTGAAGGAGGCGGCCTGGGTGTATGGAGCGGGTATGGCGTATTTTCCGACACTGTGATATGTAAATAATTGATGTTGCGAATATCTATAGATAATAGCAAAAAGCAAATAGAAAATATATTTTTTACCTTTAAAAATTTTGCAAATACTGAATTTCAATATTTTTTTGAAAAGATTTTACCTGACTTTTGCATGAAATAATCATGGTGTAAATTATTGACGGCATTAAGGATTACGAGAAAGAAAAAATATTATGATTGCTTTTTCAGTATTATTTAAATGGTAAAGAATTTAATTTGGCCTTCAGGAAATTTCGTCCCGATATCGGAAAAACAAGGTTTGGGTTTGTGCCAAGAATCCGCCAACTGGCGGATCGGGGAAGAAAATCAAACCGTAGCTTTTGTAGAAATTTACTGACAGCCTTGAATTTTCTTTGTGTCAAGACAAAGAAAAGCAAGAATGAAAAAATGCAAAACTTAAGTAAATAATTAAATATATTTTTGCAAAAAAATATCATGGCAGAAACAATTGAAAAAACAAGATGTTTGATCATAGGTTCAGGGCCGGCAGGATATACAGCTGCAATTTATGCTTCGCGCTCTGACCTGAAACCAATATTGTATCAAGGCATGCAGCCCGGCGGGCAGCTTACCATAACAACTGAAGTTGAAAATTTTCCAGGTTATCCGAACGGCATAACCGGGCCGGAAATGATGGAAGACATGAAGAAACAGGCAGAACGTTTCGGCACCGATGTGCGCTGGGGTTCTGTCACAAAAGTAGATTTTTCAAAACGCCCTTTTACTGTTATTGCAGATGACAACAAAACGATTCATGCTGAAAGTGTAATAATTGCCACAGGCGCTTCTGCCAAATGGATGGGCATACCTTCAGAAGACAAATTCAGCGGCTATGGCATTTCAGCATGCGCCACCTGCGACGGATTTTTTTATAAAGGAAAAATTGTTGCAGTAGTTGGCGGCGGCGATACAGCCGCTGAGGAAGCAACGTACCTTTCCAAACTTTGTAAGAAAGTTTACCTCATCCATCGCCGTGATGAATTACGTGCTTCAAAAGCCATGCAGAATAAAGTTTTCAATACGGCAAATATTGAAGTGATTTGGAATCATCTGCCTCATGAAATTGTCGGCACGGAAGAAGGATTTTCAAAAACAGTTAATGGCGTAATTTTAACAGATACTGTTACCGGTGAAGAAAAGAAAATTGATATTGACGGCATTTTCGTTGCTATCGGGCATAAACCCAATTCAGAGCTTTTTACCGGCCAGCTTGATCTTCATGACAACGGTTATATTAAAACGGTTCCCGGCTCAACACACACAAGTGTTGAAGGTGTTTTTGCTGCCGGCGATATTCAGGATCATTATTACAGGCAGGCTGTTACTGCTGCCGGAAGCGGATGTATGGCCGCCATCGAAGCGGAACGTTTCCTTTCATCGCTGGAATAACAATCTTTCGGAAAATTTATGTTCACTATGGTCTTTGCTTGAATTACTGCGAAAATAATTAATATATTTGCTTCTTATCATTACAACTACTATTCAGTAACCATAAAATAAAATTTATGAAAAAAATTTTCTTTTTAATGACCGCACTGGTTATAAGCAGCATAACTATGGGACAGACATTGCTCAGTGAGTCATTCGACGGAGCTACTTTTCCTCCCACAAACTGGACGGCAACAATCACACAGGGTACATACAACTGGACAAGGGTTACCAGCGGCACCAACCCTGCCTGCACGCCTCACTCCGGGGCAGCTATGGCAAGATATAATTCATATAATGCTTCCGCTGGTAGCAAAGCCATTCTTGTTACCCCTTTATTCGATCTCAGTACTGTTACTCCAGGAACTGCAATTATTTCATTCTGGATTTACAGAGATAACGGCTATCCAACTGATGTCGACAGGATAAATATTTATGCCAATACGACTCCCGATCTTACGGGGGCAACAAAGATTGACAGTGTTTACCGAAGTACGGGACTTTACCCGATCGTAACTGCTAATGGATGGTATAAGTATCAATACACGATTCCCGCCACTTTTACCGGAGCATCAAATTATATAATTCTTCAGGCAGTTTCCGGTTACGGAAACAGTATGCACATTGATGATGTTTCTGTTTTCGTTCCTCTAAACTACGATGCCGGTATCATTCTCTTCAACCAGCCTGTTTCGCCTGTACCCGCCGGAGTAGTCAATGTAAGCGTAACTGTTAAAAATTTCGGATTGCAGAACCTTACCAATGCCTCCATTGCATGGAAAGTTGACGGCGTACTTCAAACACCCTATGCCTACACAAATCCCGGACTCACACAAAACACATCCGAAGATTCAGTTGTTATTGGCACATATAATTTCGCTTCCACCGGATTTTACCAGTTAATAGCATGGACAGAAAACCCCAATGGCAACCCTGATACAGAAAATTCAAACGATACTGCAGTATATACCGTTTTTGTTCAGGGTTATGCTGTAATTCCTTTTTCTGAAAGTTTTGACGGAACATGGACTGATAAATATAACAACCATGATGCTCCCTGCGAATACTGGTCGGGAACACCTGTTACCGGTAACAATTCATGGAGGCGGGATGATGACGGAACAACAGCCGTGTGGACTTCTGCAACTACTGGAGGCTATACTCCTGCCGGTGCAGAAAACACGCCTCATTCTGCAAGATTTCACTCATATTACGCATCAACAGGAGCAACAGGTATTTTAGATCTTTATCTCGATTTTACTAATCCCGGAACCAAAGTTGCGAAATTCTGGTACATAAATACTGATGGCTCCGATAGTTTAGATGTGTACATTTCTACGAATGGAGGTTTATCTTTCACTTTCCTTAATCAATATCTTACTGCCACCGCATGGACTCAATATACTGTTGACCTCGGTTCGCCAACTTCAGGTAATGTGATTTTACGATTTAAGGCAACTTCTGATTATGGAGACACCGACATTGGCGTTGACCAGGTTGAAGTGTACATTTTGCAACCGCACGACATGAAGATATCAGCAGTCTTATCTCCTGTTACTTCCCTGTGCGGAAATGCAAATGACTCATTATTGCTGGTTGTTCAGAATATCGGAACAAATGATGAATCGAATATTCCGGTTTATGCCGAAGTCAACACTCCCGGAGGTCCGGTCAATTTCTCAGACATTATTCCCGGACTTACTTCAGGAAGCTCAGATACTTTGTTCATGGGACTTGTTACTACATCAACCAGCGGACAGTATGATATTATGGCATATACTGATCTTAGCAGTGATGCCGAGCATAACAATGATACTGTCAATTATACTTTTTTTACACAATTGCCTCTGAGCATACCTCATATTGAAGACTTTGAAAGTGCGACACCTTTAGCTAACTGGAATACATCGATGATCACAGGTAACGGACATGGCAATAGTTCTTATGTGATCTATAAGAATTTATACAGCACCACCAATGACACAGCAATTGCCACCATGAATTTAAAAACTGGTCCGCTCACCTCCAACTCATACCTTTCGTTTGATTATCGTTATACGAACTGGTCGGATGGAACAGCATATACCCTTGATCAGGATACTCTCGGTGTGTTTTTGTCGGATGATTGCGGTAATACCTTCTATCCTGTTTTTGTGGTAGATCCTGCAAACCACGCACCCACCACATATTTAACACACATCGATGTTTCTCTCGGGATGTACGCCGGAAGTGAAGTGCTGCTGAAATTTATTGCTTCCTGGGGCGGATCGGGTGATTATTATATCGATATCGATAATATTGCCATATCCGAACCACCCGTGGCTGACCTCGGACCTGATGCTGTAATTTGCGATAGCGGAACCGTTACACTTGACGCCGGACCTTCACAACCCGGATATTATTACATGTATTTATGGACAACCACCCTTAACCCTTCTCCTTTCGCCAATGTTCAGATCATTACCGTTGATTCTGTTGCAATATATATCGTTATGGTATTCAACGGATACGGATTATCAGATGCAGACACCGTTGTTGTAACTCAGGCTGCCTCACCAGTTGTTTCTATCGGTAACGACACAACAACCTGTGATACTTATATCATCGACGCCGGATCGGGATATGATTCCTACTACTGGTCAACAGGTGAAACAACGCAGACAATTACTGTCGATACGAGCGGTATTGGCTTTGGTACTTTTAATTATTGGGTCGAAGTAACATCAGGCGGTTGCCCTGCTTCAGATACCATCAGTGTTACTTTTGAATTATGTGTCGGAACAGATGATTATTCCGTGATTCCCGGTATCAGCATTTTTCCGAATCCCGCAACAGGCTTGATTCATGTTGTGATGACCGGATTTTCAAATTCAATACTTGCAATTTATGATATGCAGGGATCTGTTGTTTGCGCTGAAAATATTAATTCAAACAACTCATCTGTTTCTATACAACTCGACCTCACCTATCTGCCGGGAGGTGTATACATGGTACGGTTATTCGACAATAAAAATATCATATCCGGCAGACTGATAATTCAATAAAATTATACTGCAAAATATTGTTTTATTGTTAAATTGTTATAAACCGACATTAAGAAACTGTTTTGAATTTTTTCAATTATTTAATAATAATAGTTTTTCCGGTCAGGCTGAGCCGATTCTCCTGAAACGACAGTGTGAGGAGAAACGTGTCGAAGTCGACCGGATTGTCACTCTTCGACACGGACAACAACCCACTATCGCTTGCTATGTCCGGCTCTGAGTGACTTTTGGTGTCTAAATACATAAATGAATAATATTTTTATATAAATTCAAAACCGTTTCTAAACAATTTTAACAATTTAGCCACATAAAGTATAATACACTTTCTATAAAGCCCTGATTCATGGTCTGGGCTTTATTTTTTTATGTTTTATGTGATTATATCATTTTTTTGCATAATTTTGCACCCACAAAATCAAAAACAATAAATCCATGAAAAAACATTACAGTATTATTATTTCTTTACTGGCTATAATGGTGCTTTTCAGTTATACAGCAGGAGCCCAGAATGCTCCAAAATACCATAACCAGCAGGTAATTCAGAAAGCTGACGTCAGTTCCCAGAACCTTCAGCTATCAAAAATCAATAATGCATTGCTAAAAAATAACGCATTAAAGTCGATTGATTCAAATGCTGTGATCCTGTCACAGGATTTCAGCAGTGCTACTTTCCCTCCCACAGGATGGACATCGCAGATTATTGCAGGACCTATGAATTGGGTTCGGCAAACTTACCTCACTTTGAACTATAACACGCTCGATCCTACCGGAACCACATTTACCAATGGCTATGCATGTGCCAACAGCGACAGCCTCGGTACTACTGGTGAAAATTGTGTTTTGAGCACTACAGCCATAAACTGCACATCCTACACCAATGTCTGGCTATCTTTCAACGAATTCTTCAGGGAATACGCTGCAAGTACGGCAAAAGCTGAAGTAAGCAATAACGGAACGACCTGGACTACTGTTTATGAAGCACTTCCCGGAGTAACTGTTGATTCATCAACTTCGAATCCTCACTTTGTTGATGTAAACCTTACCACTTACGCTGCAGGGCAAGCAACAGTATATGTCCGGTTCCACTGGACCGGAAGCTTTGATTATTACTGGGTTGTAGACGATGTTGAAATTTACACCAAGCCTAACTTTGATGTTGCCCTGACCACTGTTTCGAATCCAAATGAATATGTTGTTAAACCTCTTGCACATTACACTTCTGCTCCTTTAACACTTGCTGCCACAGCAAAAAACATGGGTGCAAACACTATAAACAACGTTTTCATGAATGTGAATGTATATAACTTAAGCACACTAACATTGGTTCAGGCAACCACAAGCAATACCCTGGCAAGCCTTGCCGTAAATGCCACCGGACTTTTAACTGCTTCAACTCCTTTTACGCCACCGGCCGACACCGGTATTTATTATATTGAATATATTGTGAGCATGCAGCAAACAGATGCCGATAAATCAAACGATACTTTATTCCGTGGCTTCTGGATCAGCGATTCATTGTTTGCCCGCTCCGATGAAATGTATACCGGTTTTCTTGACGGTGCTTTAGGCTTTGGAACCGGCACAGAAGGTTTAATGGGAAATAACTATACTCTCACTGTTGCCGACAAACTAAGCCATATTGATGCTTATGTCACCGGCCCTGCAATTGGCGATAATACGCAGATGTTTGTGTATTCAACCGGTGCTAACGGAATACCCGTAACACAACTGGCTTCGACTGCAATTTATACATTCACTGCTGCCGACGGACAATGGGTATCACTTCCTTTACAAGGCGGAGCCTTATCATTGGCAGCCGGTACTTATTATGTGGCGCTTAAAGAATTTACAGCTACAAATAATATCGGCCTTGCATACACCGATGATAATTATACCCCCTATAAAGTATGGATAAAAATTGGAACAGGCGTATTTGACACTCTGGAAACCTATGGTTTTAAAGGTTCTTTTATCATCGAGCCTTATCTTGTTTGTGCAAGCTTCATGACAAATGCTTCTGCAACAATGGATACTATTTGTCCGGGACAATCAACAACGCTATCTGCAATTAACGGAACAACATATTCCTGGTCGCCTGCTACAGGCCTCAGCAATCCTAATATTGCTAATCCTATTGCTAATCCAACAAGTACCACAACTTATACTGTAACTGTTACTAACCAGTATGGTTGTACCGATACAGATAATATTACTATTGTTGTGAACTCAGTTACAGCAGGTGCTTCAGCTACAACGAATCCTGTTTGTCTTGGCCAGTGTACTAATATTACTGCTACAGGCGGCGGCACTTATGTATGGAGCAATCCTCCGGGAGGAACTACAGCAACCGTAAATGTTTGCCCGACGACAAATACTACCTATACTGTTACTGTAACAAATAATGGCTGTACAGCTACGGCATCTGCCACAGTTACGGTAAATCCAATTCCTAACGTCAGCATCACTCCTTTATCTCCAACAATTTGTTCCGGATCAGGTGTTATTATAACAGCATCCGGTGCTACAACATACTCATGGAGTCCGGCTACAGGATTAAGTTCAACTACTGTTGCCAATCCAACTGCTTCACCAACTACAACTACTACATATATAGTTACCGGAACCAGCAGCGGTTGCACATCTACTAATTCAGTTACTGTTACAGTGAATGCTGCACCTACTGCCAATGCAGGCTTAGACCAGAGCATAACTACCGGAACTTCTACAACACTTACCGGAAGTGCAACTGGTGGAACACCTACATATACATATAACTGGGCACCTGCAGGCGATCTAGTAGCAGCCAATGTTCAGAATCCAACGACCAACAATCTCTCAGTAACAACTGTATTTACACTCACCGTAACAGATGCGAACGGTTGTACAAGCACCGACCAGGTTACTGTTACTGTTACCGGCGGAGTACTGAATGTTACCTGCCCCACTATTGGTACTCAATGCCAGGGTAATTGTGTAACCCTTGCAACAACGGTTTCAGGTGGATCTTTACCATACACTTATTTATGGTCAGCAGTACCTACTGACGCAACTCTTGTTGGTCACGAAACAGAAGTTGGTCCTACAGTTTGTCCAATAGTTACTACAGTTTATTCTCTTACTGTAACAGATGCTACAGTGAGTTCAGCTGCTTGTAGTTTTACAATTACTGTTGATACTCCAATGGCAACTGATACCGTTGTTGTTCCGGAAATTTGCGGTAATTCCGATGGTTCGGCTACAGTTAATGTTAACGGTGGAACTGCCCCATATACTTTTCTCTGGAATACAGTACCTGTACAAACTACTCAAACCGCAACAAATCTGATAGCAGGAACATACACTGTAACTGTTACCGATAATGTTGGTTGCACAACTGTTGAATCTGCGGTAGTGAACTGTGTTGTTGGAATAGCTGAAACATATAATACAGGCAATATAAGCATTGCGCCTAATCCTTCCGACGGTTCATTTAATATGACGATCACAGGTTTTGAAGGCAAAGATGCCATGATATATATCTGCAATATAATAGGACAGACACTATATTCTGAGAACTTATCAGTAACAACTGATATTTATTCGGAAAAAATGGATCTTAAGGACCTTGGTCAGGGAGTTTATTTTATTAAAGTTGTAACTAAGGGTTCTGTTAAAACAGTAAGACTGATTATTGAGTAATTGTAATTAAATATATTTTTTAAAGCCGTTTCAATGAAGCGGCTTTTTTTATTTTTAAAAAAAGATTAATTTTCTGTAACCTTTTGTTCATAATTTCAATCTATATAATATTAATAGTTCGGTGAGTTTTTTAAATTTCTCATACTTTAAAATAAATCTTGCATTACACAACCTTTTATGTATTGTAAAATATTTTAGATGAATTACTTGACATCACATCCTGAAATGCTTACATTTATAGGTTATAAAATAAATTACAGACTCGACGAAAAATAATCATTACAAAAGAATTTATTTTCATATATGATTTCAGTCTAAACGAAACTCCAAAATGAAAGTAATAAGGTTTTTAAAAATATTTTTTTTAATTCTGACAGGGATAGCATTTCATCTCAATTGTATTGGTCAGCCGGGTTGCCCTGATATTGACGCCGGACCCGATGTTATTCTTGACAGTACAGGATGTACTACATTATTCGCAACTGCGATAGAGACAGGCACCACCACAAACTATAACCCAACTTCGATCGCGTATATTCCACCATATCCATTTGATACAGGAACTCAAGTATTGACAAATATTGACGATACCTGGAGTGGAGTTATCAATTTGCCTTTTACATTTTGTTTTTTTGGCATTGCATATAATCAACTTGTAGCGGGATCAAATGGTTGTGTTTCTTTCAGCACAACAAATTCAGGGGCGTATTGTGGTTGGTCATTTACTGTTTCATGTCCTGACCCAACTATAATTAGCGGCAGCACCGGTCCTTTTATTTTAGGGCCTTATCATGATCTATATCCTGCTGTAACTGGTAACATGTATTATAATATTTATGGCAGTTATCCATGCCGGATGTTTGTATTAAATTTTTACCAGGTGCCTATGTATAGCTGTAATACTCTATTAGCCACACATCAAATTGTACTTTACGAAACCACAAATATTATTGAGGTTTATATTCAGAATGCTCCTGTTTGCACCACATGGAATTCAGGAAATAAATGCATTGGCATACAGGATGCAGCAGGAACTTTAGGATACTCTCCTCCCGGAAGAAATACCGGAGCCTGGTCAGCAACCAACGAAGCATGGCGGTTTACGCCGAACGGAGTTCCTAATTATTCAATATCATGGTGGCAGGGAGGAACTCTGATTGCTAACGGTGATTCTGTCACAGTCTGTCCAACAAATACTACCACATACACTGCACAAATCGTATATGACTGCTGTACCGGCACCCAAGTTACAGTGACTGATGATGTGAATGTGAATGCGGGTTCAGGAATAAATGATGAAGTCAATTCAAATAATAATATATACATTATGCCTAATCCGGCATATGACAGGGTTTATATTAAAACACCCGAAAAAAATTACACTATAGAAATTTATGATTTTACAGGAAGAAAATTACTGAAAGAAAATCCCGCAAATGATCAAAGCATAGACATTAGTGAATTAGCAAAAGGTACTTATCTGTTTAGAATAACTAATGGTAAAGAAACATTCATTAATAAAATAATAAAAAACTAATTTCACAAGGACTCTCTTTTTACAAAAGCAAAAACATAAAAAATGAAAACACTTTTACTTTCAATTATTGTATTAATCGTTTTAATACCGGAAATTCACGCGCAGTATGCAGTGACCTCAATTCCATACAGCCCATACTCTTACGGAACGGGCACTCCTTTATTAGTTAATATTGATGACACCTGGAGCGGGGTAATAAATTTACCATTCACTTTTTATTTCTACGGAAATGCATATACACAACTGGTTATCGGTTCAAACGGGCTTATAACATTTAATACAACTCTTGCAAATACACATTGTCCATGGTCGTATTCTGCATCATGTCCCGATCCCACTATTGTTGAAAGCCAAACAGGCCCGTTTATTTTTGGCCCATATCATGATATCGATCCTTCTATTACAGGTGATATATATTACTCAACCTACGATTCATATCCAAACAGGAAATTTGTCATCAGTTTTAATACTATTGCAATGTTTTACTCATCATGTAATTCATTATTGGCTACGCATCAGATTGTTTTATATGAAGGCTCAAATTATATTGATGTAAATATACAGAATAAACCTCTTTGCTCCACATGGAACGAAGGGAATGCTGTTATTGGCATACAGAATTCGAACGGCACATTAGGTATTTCTCCTCCGGGCAGAAATACTGGCGCATGGACAGCTACCAATGAAGCATGGCGTTTTGGTACTACCATTTTTCCTGATATGAATCTTACTGTCTGTTCTGATTCGGCTGTTCTTGATGCTACGCCATATTTCGAAACTTACTTATGGTCGACCGGTGACACCATTCAATCAATAAATGTTTTTTCATCCGGGATATATTATATCAGCGCAACAACTTATAATGGCGATACAATATCAGATTCCATTAATTTATTATTGACTCATCCTTATTTAAATTTAAATTTAGGAAATGATACATTGATATGCGGCAATGATACCATTACAATTGATGCAGGCATTGGTTTTTCACAATATCAGTGGAACACAGGTTCCGCAAATCAATCCATTGTCGTTGACCAGACAGGTATATATAGCATAGTTGTGACAGATACCGCAAACTGCAGTTATGAGGACACTGTACAGCTTATTATCAATCCCTCTCAGTCATTGGATTTAGGGAATGATACAGCACTGTGCGATTACGGAACATTTACCTTTGATGCCGGTATAGCCTTCGATTCATATCAGTGGTCAACCGGTGAAACAACGCAAAGTATAAGCGTTGATTCATCTGGTACGTATTATATTACTGCAACAAATATCCAGTGTTCTGTTACAGTATTTGATTCTGTCAGCATTATTTTTCATGCAGTTCCTGTAGCTGATGCAGGGGTGAATGACACGATTTGCACGGGAGCATCAGGTACTTTGTCGGCATCAGGAGGATTGAGCTACCACTGGAGTACCGGTTCAAATTCCCAAAATATAAATGTTTCTCCAACGGTTACAACAACTTATACTGTTACAGTAACAAATGCTAACGGTTGCATGGCGACCGATTTCGCTTCTATTGTTGTGCTTCCTGCTCTGAATGCCGTCATTTCTCATACTAATACCACTTGCGGTTTGAGTAATGGGTCAGCTTCTGTTACAGTTACTGGTGGATCGGGATTCTATGCCTATCAGTGGAGCACTACTCCGCCTCAAAATACCCCAACTGCCGTAAATCTTTCTTCCGGCAGTTATGCTGTAACTGTTACCGATCTTACTTGCGGAAATACAACTATAAATAGTGTCTACATTTCCAATATTCCTGCACCATCCGTTTCTATACAAAACATTATTAACGCTAATTGCAATGAAAATAATGGTGATATTTCAATAACTCTTACCGGAGGAACAGCGCCATATAATTATCAATGGAATTCAACTCCCCCACAATCAGGACAAATGCTTTTCAATGTTCCGCCCGGAAATTATTGCGTAACTGTTACCGATGGAAATGGCTGTACAGCTACAGTTTGTGGCACAATTCAAACAGTTGCATATACAGCACCCGATATCTGCATGGTTAGTGTTGACACCGCTGCGAATCAAAATCTTGTTATATGGGAAAAGCCTGTTACCAGCGGCATTGACCAGTATTACATTTACAGGGAAAGTTCAATAGGTGGCATCTATAACCTCATTGACACTCAAAACTACAGTAATCTCAGTACATATTCAGATATCACATCAAATTCATTGCAGCAGCCATACAGGTATAAAATTGCCATTTTCGATAATTGCGGATTGCTTTCGCAGCAAAGTAATTATCACCAGACAATACATCTTACCATTAATGCAGGAATGGGCGGAAGCTGGAACCTTATATGGAATAATTACGAAGGCTTTTCTTTCAGTACTTATAATATATACAGGGGAACAAATTCCGGCAATATGACTTTACTTAATTCGGTTGCAAATACTATTAATTCCTACACAGACCTTGCTCCTCCGTCAGGTGTTGTTTATTATATGATAGAAGTCGTAGTACCTGTGTCCTGCAATCCCTCATTCAAATCGGAAGACAGTTTTGGTTCAACAATATCAAACGTAGCTAATACAAATGAAGTGGGAATATCTGAATTTTATGATGTAGAAAATATTCAGATATACCCAAATCCAGGTTCAGGAATTTTTACCATATTATTTTCTGATCAAACCTGCAAATCGGCAAATATTGAAATTCTGAATTCGCTCGGACAGCTTGTATATACTGAAATAATGAACACAAATACCAAGAATATTGATATGTCAAAACTGGCAAAAGGGATTTACTCATTGAAATTGACGGTAGCAGGGAAAAGTTATTTCAAAAAAATTGTGGTTGAATAATTCATTTTTATTGTTTAATTTTATACCTATATTATTCTTCTTTAAGTTAAAACTCTTAACCTAATATTATTCACAATATAAAACTATTACCTATGAAAAATGTTTTATTTTCCCTCGCCGTGCTCTTTTTAATTTCTGTGCTACATTCATCACAGGTAAATGCGCAGCAAACATGTGCTGTCTCAAAATATAAATATGATGAAGTAAACAGCTGTACCCCGCTGAAAGTTCAAAGTAACGGAATGAATGTTTTGAACGGAGTTATGTTTTCACAAAAATCTTCAAGCTCGAAATCGCAGACAGCCACTACTACTATTGTGTACACAGGTGCGCAGGCACTTGGTTGTTGTAACATATGTGGACTGGACTATTGGTGTATCAATAATACAGGGGGATGTGGAACCTCATCGGTTTGCGATTCGAAAACATTTACCGATCCCATTCCTGCGGGAAATATAGCTACCAGCATAACAATTAATTATTGGTCAGCGGGATGTAGCGGTAGTTCAATTACAGCTTATGTAAACAGCAATGTATTTCCTACAGTGAATGAAGCAAACACGGGCTGCCTTTGTTCTGATACGCCATGTTACATATCTGCCACAACAATGGATACCAGTGGGGCAGTTTTAAGGGGGACACGGATGAACTAGTGCAGCGATTCTTTGATGCTTATGTGTATGTGTCCAACTGGATGACGGCTGTTTTTAAGGTGCGTCTGCCCATCGAGGCCATATCGGAAAAAATGGCCGAGGCGATGGCCGTGCGCTATATTATTGATTTAAAGGCCACGAATACCCACTGGGTGATCACCTGGAGCCTGAATGAGTCCGAGAACTACGACCGTTTCGGTATGGATGACGGCCGGGGCTGGATGGCACGTCTTGCCTCGGTGCGGGACGAGTTGCTGCGCGGGGATATCCGCAGCCTTTATATC
>JAZDMF010000220.1:0-3772 GCA_043801235.1 Bacteroidota bacterium
GAGTGAGAAGATTATCATTATCGGTTTGCGCATGTAAAAAAAATACGGAATACAATAAAAAAAGAAATATTAAAAATCCGTGCAGATTTTTATTTCCATTACTTTTTCTTTTTTCAAAAAGGTGAATCATGGATAAAAGAATTAGGAAAAGCGATGTAAATATAAAATAACCCGCTTCAAATTGCAAGAGAAAACACAGAAATTTGCAGAAAATATTTTTTCAGAGACTTACTTTACGAATAAAAGTTCTCTGTATTTTGGCAGGGGCCAAAGTTCATCATCAATAAGAATTTCGAGGTTATCAACATGTTGGCGGATAATATCAAAATATGGTTTTACCTTGTCGCAATACATTACAGCTTTTTTCCTTGGATCTTCTTCAATGTTGGCTTTCTTGCGCTCTTCAATCATATCATGAACATTTTTCTGAATAGATTTGATATGTTCTGATATTTCAGTAATCAACTCAACCTGATATGCGCTTTGGTTTTTGAACTCTTTTTCAGGAAAAATATTTTTCATTCCGCTCACATTTTCCAGCAGCACATTCTGATACCTCAGCGCAGTGGGTATTATATGGTTTAAAGCAAGGTCGCCAAGAACACGCGCTTCGATCTGAACCATTTTGGTGTACATTTCATTCCGGATGTAATATCGGGCGTAAAGTTCCCTGTCAGTAAGCACTCCGGTCGATTTAAAAAGTTTTTTTGTTTTTTCGGACACATACGCATCCAGTGCGCGTGGTGTATCAGTAATATTCGGAAGTCCGCGTTTTTTTGCCTCTTTTACCCAGTCATCGCTGTAACCATTACCTTCGAATAAAATATTTTTTGAACAGATAATGTAATTGCGAAGGATCTTAAAAACAGCTTCATCCTTATCGGTATCTTCCTTGATCAGACGATCAACATCTTTTTTAAAATGGATGAGTTGATTGGCAACAATGGTATTAAGCGCTATCATTGAAGGCGAGCAATTGGCGCTGGCGCCTACAGGACGAAGTTCAAACTTGTCACCGGTAAAGGCAAAGGGCGAAGTACGGTTGCGGTCAGTATTATCGAAAATGATCTGAGGAATTTTTCCGATGTTCAGTTTCAGGTCTGTTTTTTCATCAGGCGACATTTTTTCCTTGCGGATTTTTTTCTCCAGGTCGTTAAAAAATTTTGTCAGTTGTTCACCTATAAAAACTGATATGATAGCGGGTGGTGCTTCGTGCGCACCCAGGCGATGGTCGTTTCCGGCCGATGCCACTGCGGCCCTTATAAGTTCACTGTTATCATGAACGGCTTTAATAATATTGATGAAGAATGTAAGAAACTGCAGATTAGTCTTCGGTGTTTTGCCGGGGCTCAGCAAATTCTTTCCGGTATTTGTGGCAAGGGACCAGTTGTTATGTTTGCCTGAGCCATTAATGCCAGCATAAGGTTTTTCATGAAACAGCACCTTAAAAGAATGTTTGTGTGCAATGCGATCCATCAGGTCCATCAATAACTGGTTATGATCAATGGCAAGATTTACTTCTTCATAAACAGGGGCCAGTTCAAACTGGTTGGGTGCAACTTCGTTATGCCTTGTTTTAACAGGTATTCCAAGTCTCCAGGCCTCCATCTCGAACTCTTTCATGTAATTCGAAACTCTTTCAGGAATAGAACCAAAATAATGATCTTCAAGTTGCTGATCTTTTGCAGCAGCATGGCCAAAGAGCGTCCTCCCTGTTAAAACCAGATCGGGTCGGGCGTAATACAGAGCTTCATCTACCAGAAAATATTCCTGCTCCCATCCCAGTGTCGGATAAACTTTGGTGATATTTTTATCGAAGTACTGGCAAACATCAACAGCAGCTTTATCAAGCACATTCATTGATTTGATAAGTGGGGTTTTATAGTCGAGCGATTCACCGGTGTATGAAATAAAAATGGTGGGAATACATAATGTGCCATGATAAATAAAAGCGGGAGAAGTAGGGTCCCATGCCGTATATCCACGGGCTTCAAAAGTATTTCTTATGCCTCCACTTGGAAAGCTTGATGCATCGGGCTCCTGCTGTATCAACTGATTTCCTTCAAATTTTGTTATAGAACGCACACCTTCAACGGGTGAGAAAAAAGCATCATGTTTTTCTGCAGTAGCGCCATTGAGAGGATGAAACCAGTGTGTATAATGCGTTGCTCCTTTACTGATAGCCCATGCTTTCATGGCTGTTGCCATATGGTCGGCGATGCGGCGGTCGATGCCGCTGCCCTGCTCAATAACATTCATTAAATCATCGAACACCTGTCCCGATAAGTATTCACGCATTGCTTCACGGTTGAATACGCAGCTTCCGAAAATATCCGAAATTTTTTCATGACCGTTATCAACTGCAATAATTTTGCGTTCCAGTGATTTTCTGATAGCTTCGTTACGAAAATTTGACATTTTTATTTTTTTTTTTGCGAAAGTATCAAAATATAAGGGGGTGTTTTAGAAAAATATTAATATTTTATGAACAAACCCTCAAAATTTATGACATAAAATCAAATTACATGGAAATATTTACGATTTATGAAATATTAATTAAGATTTATTGAATGGAAATATAAATGTTGGCAGGAATTTCAAAAAATATCTCGCAGATTTACGCTGATTTCTTACACAGATTTTCACAGAAGCATTTTTTAATCTGCGGTAATCAGCTTTTTTTTGCGCTGATCAGCGAGAAAAAATTCTGTATTTGCTTTTAGCTAAACGGGATATAGTGTCTACTTTTCTGTTTCCTGAGCAGACCTGTTTTCAAATTCCTTCAATCCGCTATCTAGGAACTGCAGGAAATTCTGCACATCAGGATCGTAGCCTGCCAGGGGTTTGCCTACGGGTTTGCCCGAAGTATCTGCAATGGCATAGAACGGACCTCCGGTTGTGTTAAATATTTTTTCCTGCAAGTAGCTGTTTTTGCCGCCTATGGTTTTAATCTTTCTCTCATTCTCCCCAATTTTTGCTATATATTGTTCGGCTTCAGGCAGAGATGTTTTATCATCGTAATACAGTGAAATCATTACAAAATTTTCGTTCAGCTTCTTGATAATTTCTTTATCTGATAAAACGTCTGCTTCCATTTTTTTACAGTTAGTGCATGCCCAGCCGGTAAAATCGAGGAACACAGGTTTATTTACTTTTTTTGCATATGCCAATCCTTCATCGAAATCAAAAAAGCAGTTCAGCCCTTGCAAGCATTCGAAAATATCAGCGTATTTTTTTGGTTTCTCCGAATCTGTTGAAGTATCTATTGTTCCGGAACTTCCGTTTTCTGTTAAAACAAAATCCTGAGAAGTTAACGGAGGCAAAAAAGCGCTGACGGCTTTCAGGGGAGCTCCCCATAGACCCGGAACAAGATACAGTGCAAAAGCAAGAGAAACCGTAGCAAGGAATAATCTTGTAACCGATACATGGGGCAGGTCCGAGTCGTGGGAAAATTTTAATTTGCCAAGTAAATAAAAACCCAGCAGTGCAAAAATCACTATCCATAATACAAGAAAAACTTCCCTGTCTATTATTCCCCAATGATTTACCAGACTTGCAGTTGACAGGAATTTAAACGAAAAGGCAAGCAGGATAAATGCCAGTGTTACCTTTACGGAGTTAAGCCATCCGCCCGACTTAGGAAGGTTTTTAAGCCAGGAAGGGAAAATGGCAAACAGGGTAAAGGGTATGGCTAAAGCTGTTGAAAATCCAAGCATGCCAAGTAAAGGCGCTATAGTACTTTTGGACACAGCAGTTTCAACAAGCAGCGTAC
>JAZDMF010000239.1:0-20859 GCA_043801235.1 Bacteroidota bacterium
TTTCTGAACTTCGGCTGATGTGCGGAATCCATCAAAGAAATGGAGGAAAGGAATGCGCGATTTTATTGCTGTTAGATGTGCCACACCGGCAACGTCCATAATTTCCTGCACACTGCCTGTAGCCAGCAATGCAAATCCGCAGGAACGGGTGCTCATAACATCGCTGTGGTCGCCGAAAATTGATAATGCCTGGGCTGCAACGCTTCGTGCCGAAACATGAAAAACTCCGGGCAGTAATTCACCTGAAATTTTATACATATTCGGTATCATAAGCAACAATCCCTGCGATGCAGTGAATGTTGTTGTGAGAGCGCCTGCCTGCAAAGAGCCATGCACGGCGCCGGCAGCGCCGGCTTCCGACTGCATTTCAACAAGCCTTACGGTTTCACCAAAAATATTTTTCTTTCCGTGAGCTGCCCATTCGTCAATGTATTCTGCCATTGTTGATGAAGGCGTGATAGGATAAATGGCTGCCACTTCGCTGAACATGTAGGCAATCCATGATGCTGCATAATTGCCGTCGCATGTTATGAAATTTTTCTTTTCCATGATTAATATATTTATTTTTCTTTATTTGTTAATGATAAAGCAATTCAAATGGAATTGGCGAAGTTATGAAAACAATTATAAATATCAGGAAATTTCATGATATTTTTTTGCAGCCTGAAAAGCCCTGATTGTCGACAGTTTAGAGGGAAGAATTGAATATAAGACTCGTTTATTCTTTCACGAAAGTTCCATGATAAAAATCCTTTTCCTTATTTTTGACAAGAACAATATAAACGCTTTCGGGAATCTGTAAAACGGAAATTACGCATGTAATATTTTATCAAAATACCGGATGCATTGGATTTGCCGGTGAATCCGATGAAACTGAAAGCAACACTCAGGAAGTAAATTCAAAATCCCAAGCACCAAATTTCAAATCCCAAGAAAATTACAATACACAAATTCAAATAATCAAAACTACTTGATTTATTTTAATAATGGCTGATCAACGATTGACGATCGCAGAAGTAATAGATCAAAAATCGAAATTCGTTAATCAATGTCGTTTAGTTAAGAAGAAATATTGAACCCTTTTCAGGGTTCATTTTCACAGATCGGTTATTTTCCACGGGTTATACCCGTGGTTATTATTATCTGACTCCTCCGGAGTCCTTAACTAAACGACATTGATTCGTTAATCGTAAATCAATTTATTCATTTGGGAATTCCTGCCAGCTAAATTTCACTACAAAGCCTGGCTGAAAATGATCTTCTTTCTGCCCGTTTATGGTTATAATGCTTGTTTCTTCCAGCAGTTCCATGGTGATAATATTATTTTCAACTGATTTTATTTTCATTTTGCCTACATCAAGCCAGCCTTTGGTATTAATACCGAAAATTATTTTTTCAAAATACTTTGATAGTGTCCCTTCAATATTCTTTCCGGGAAGCCTGCTGGAATCGGTCTGTTGAACCTTGACAAAATTTCCTGTTTTGGAAATAATGATGCCGGAGAAATCGAATGATGTCGAATTATTCTGCTGCGTAGTATTCTGATTTTGGGAGAATATGCTTAGTGGAATAAGAAATAAAATCAGAAGAGTCAGCCTATAATGTTTGGAATTTTGTTTCATAAAATTTTTATAATGCGAATATAAAAGTAAAGAATTATTTTCAAAACCGTAATTTTGCTGAAAGATAAAATAGAAAAAGGTTTTGATCTATCCACGCAACTTTGAACAGAAAACCGGTTTCGACATCATACGGCAGTCGTTGAATAAGCTTTGCCTCTCACCTTTGGGGATTGCCTTCACTGATAAGATGCGTTTTTCTGACAATCATGATCATGTCATAAAACTCATCGGGCAAACCGAAGAATTCAGGCAGATACTTTTGCTAAACGAAAAATTTCCCACAGAAAATTATTTTGATCTCACTTCCGAATTGTCCAGAATTTCTATTGAAGGAACGTATTTGGAGAAGGAAGCTTTGTTCGAACTGAAGCGTTCTTTGAAAACCATAAATGACTGCATACAATTCTTCCGGAAGGACAAAGAACAGCGTTTTCCTAAGCTTAAAGACCTCTCTTCTGCAGTAGAAATTGACATGACAATAATAAAACAACTTGACAGCATTCTTGATGATAAAGGAAATATACGTGATGATGCTTCGCCTGAACTTGCAGAAATCAGAAAAGATATCAGCCGTAAACAAATTTCTGTCAATAAAAAACTGCACCAGCTTATGGTCCATGTGCGCAGGCAGGGCTGGGCTCCCGACGACATTGAACTTACCGTAAGAAACGGAAGAACGGTAATTCCAATGCTGGCTTCATATAAAAGAAATATACGTGGTTTTGTTCATGATGAATCGGCATCAGGACAAACGGTATTCATTGAGCCCGAAGAAGCATTCGATATGAATAATGAAATACGGGAACTGGAAAATGCAGAGCGGCGCGAGATCATAAAGATTCTGCTATCGTTTGCTAATGCAATACGTCCCCAACTTGAAAAATTAATCAAGTGCTACTATTTTCTTGGCATCGTTGATTTTATTCGCGCTAAAGCATTATATGCAATTCAGACCAATTCACAAAAGCCTGATACATCCTCTGAATCGCTTATCAATTGGATCAAAGCAAAACATCCATTGCTTTACCTCAGCCACAAATCCCAGAAAAAAGATGTAGTACCGCTGAATATCAAACTGGATGAAAAGCAGCGCATACTTGTCATTTCAGGACCTAATGCAGGAGGGAAATCGGTTTGCCTGAAAACTGTTGGATTGCTTCAATACATGCTGCAATGCGGAATGCTTGTACCCATGGAACCATACAGCGAAGCCGGAATATTTTCAAATATTTTTATCGACATTGGTGATGAGCAATCGCTCGAGAACGATCTCAGTACTTATTCATCTCACTTGCTGAACATGCGACATTTCATGGGTCATGCGGATGACAGAACGTTATTTCTTATTGATGAATTCGGAACCGGCACTGAACCCAGTATTGGCGGTGCTATAGCGGAGTCAATTCTGGAAAAGCTTAATAGCAAAAATTCATTCGGCGTAGTTACAACACATTATGCAAATCTGAAATTGCTTGCCGACCGCGAGGAAGGAATTACCAATGGCGCCATGCTTTTTGATTCTGATAAGATTAAACCACTTTATGATCTCAGCATCGGGAAACCAGGCAGCAGCTTTGCCATTGAGATAGCCGAAACCATCGGTCTGCAGAAAGATGTTCTGAAAAAAGCAAAAGAAAAAGCAGGAACAAAACAGATCAGTTTTGATAAGCAATTGCAAAACATGGATGTTCAGAAAAAAGAACTCGACCAGAAAGAAATTCAACTGAAAGTAGCCGACGATTTTCTTTCGGAAATGATTGATAAATACCAGAATCTTCATGACGACCTGGAGAAAAAGAAAAAAGAAATTATTTCCAATGCAAAAGAAGAAGCTGCTTCGCTGATAGGAAACACGAATAAAATAATTGAAAAAACAATAAAAGAAATTAAGGAAAGCCAGGCGGAGAAAGAAAAGACAAGTGAAGTAAGAAAAAGACTTACTGATTATTTCAAAAAAATCATTAAAGAAGACAGTCAGCAGTCAGCAGTCTGCAGTAGGCAATTGACAAAGGGCCTTAAAAAAAATAAAGAGATCAAAGCTGAAGTTAAGATACTGACCACACCTGTTGAAAAAGGCGATTATGTAAGGATTATCGGGCAGGAACTCATAGGCGAAATAATCGGTATCGATACAAAAGAAGCGCTGATAGTTTTTGGTAACACACAAATAAAAACCAAAATCAACAAGCTTGAAAAGGTCAGTTACGAAGATTATAAAAGCCAGGCAGGACGCAGCAAACTCAGCGGTAAAAAAGTTTTGTTCGATCTGAACGAAAAACTGAAGAAATTTAAAATCACTACCGATCTCCGCGGCATGCGTGTGGATGAAGCCCTCACCGAACTGCAGCGGTATATCGATGATGCCATTTTATTATCAGTTCCCGAAGTGCGCATACTGCACGGCAAAGGCGACGGCATTCTCAGACGCATAACACACGATTACCTCCGGAAAATTAAAGAAGTTAAACACTTTGAAGACGAAGTGCTGGAAAAGGGTGGCAGTGGAGTTACTGTTGTGTACTTCAAATAAAATCAATTCCCAATATCCAATTTAGAACTCCCAATTTCAAAGCAGAACAGAAATATTTCCAGAGAATGGGTTATTTGGAAACTGTTTTGATTTTTTTCAATTATAATATTATAATAGGTTTTTCCGGTCAGGCTGAGCCGATTCTCCTGAAACGACATTCCCTGCCAACCATTGGCTGGTGAACCGGCAAGGCAGGTTGGACTATTACAGATCCCGCATCGGTATTACTTCATAATTCCAGCCTGCCGGCAGGCATGGCATTATTGGAAGTTGGATATTCGAAATTATTAAATAATAACTTTTTTCAATTGACATGACACTACTTTAAAAACATCTTCGCCTTATCCAGTGCCTTCTCAATTCCTTCAACATTATTCCCTCCGGCTGTTGCAAAGAAAGCTTGTCCACCGCCGCCGCCATTAATTTCTTTGGCAAGTTCGCGAACAATATTTGATGCATTTATTTTTTTCTCTTCCACAAGATTTTCTGAAATCAATACTGCAAGACCGGGTTTGCTTTCGCAGATGTATGCAAGCACAAGAAAGAGATTTTCAACTTCTTTCTTCATAGCGAATGCAAGGTCTTTAGAACTTGCAGCATCAAGCATTACCTGTACTGCAAGGAAATTAATATCACCAATTTTGGTAATCTTTTTAATCAGTTCATCTTTCAGACCCAGTGCTTTTTCTTTCTTAAATTCTTCCAGTTGTTTAATGAGCTGGTTGTTCTGATCCATCAATGATGAAACGCTTTTTGTGATGTCTTTAGGATTTTTCAGAATCTTGCGCAATTCAGTAATAATGGCAAGTTGTGAATTAATATATTCTTCAGCTTTTAATGAAGTGATGGCTTCAACCCTGCGGATACCGGCGGCTATAGCGCTTTCCGAAATTATTTTAAAAACACCTATCTGGCCGGTAGCCTTAACATGTGTGCCTCCGCAAAGCTCCATTGAATATTTTTTATCGAATGCAATCACCCGAACATGATCACCGTATTTCTCACCGAATAATGCTACTGCTCCAAGCTTCTGCGCTTCTTTTATCGGAATGCTACGCATTTCTTCCAAAGCAATGTTCTCGCGGATTTTTGCATTGACAATAGTTTCAACTTTTGCAATTTCTTCATCGCTCATTTTCGAAAAATGTGCAAAATCAAAACGCAAGCGTTCATCATCAACCAATGAACCTTTCTGCTCAACATGAGTTCCCAATACCTGCTTTAATGCTGCATGCAGCAGGTGAGTTGCTGAGTGATTATTTTCTGTAAGCAATCGTTTTTTCTTGTCAACAACTGCTTTGAATGTTGCATTCAGATTCTTGGGTAGTTTTTTTGTAATATGAATGGTGAGGTCATTTTCTTTTTTGGTGTCTTCAACTGAAATTTTTTCTCCGTCGGTTTCAAGGTATCCGCGGTCTCCAACCTGTCCGCCCGATTCAGCATAAAAAGAGGTTTTATTGAGAATGATCTGGAAAAATTCTTTATCCTTGGTTTTTACTTTCCTGTATTTCAGAATTTCTGTGTCGGTGACAAGGGAATCATAGCCCGTAAATTCAGTAGCAGTAACCGGTTTTAACTCAACCCAGTCTTCTGTATCAACAGTCGCTGCCTGCCGCGAACGGTTTTTCTGTTCTTCCATGTTTTTATTAAATCCCGTCATCTCAACTTCCATGCTGAGTTCCTTAGCCATCAATTGGGTAAGGTCAATCGGAAAGCCAAAAGTATCGAATAGCTCGAAAGCAAATGTGCCGTCAATAATTCTCTTTCCTTTATTCAATTCAAAATAATTTTCGAATCGCTGAATTCCAGTTGAAAGAGTTCTTGAGAAAGCAAGTTCTTCCTCGGCAATCACTTTTCGTATTAACTCTTGCTGTGATTTTAATTCAGGAAAAAATTCCCCCATTTGCTTTACCAGCACCTCTACCAGTTCATGCAAAAAAGGTTCTTTAAAATTCAGGAAAGTGTATCCGTAACGTACAGCCCTTCTTAAAATACGCCGGATAACATATCCTGCTTTATTGTTTGAAGGTAATTGGCCATCGGCTATTGCAAATGATATAGCGCGCAAATGGTCGGCAACCACGCGCATGGCAATATCAGCTTTCGTATCGTCACCGTATTTTTTTTCGGATAAGGCAGCGATTTCAGAAATGATGGGCTGGAAAACATCGGTATCATAATTCGATTTCTTTCCCTGTATCACCATGCACAGGCGTTCAAACCCCATACCCGTATCAACATGCTTTGCCGGCAAAGGTTTCAGCGAACCGTCAGCCAGCCTGTTAAATTCGATAAAAACCAGGTTCCAGATTTCAATAACATGCGGGTCGCCTTTATTGATAAGATATTTTCCATCATTTTTTTTTCTTTCGGCATGGCTGCGAATATCAATATGAATTTCGGAGCATGGTCCGCAGGGGCCGGTATCACCCATTTCCCAGAAGTTGTCCTTTTTTGAACCGAATAGTATGCGTTCTTCAGATATTATAGCTTTCCAGAAATTATGCGAATCACTGTCTTCCGGCAATCCGTCTTTTTTGTCACCTTCAAAAACGGTTACATACAACCTTTCTTTTTCAATTTTATAAATTCCGGTAAGAAGTTCCCATGCCCATTCGATGGCTTCCTTTTTAAAGTAGTCACCAAACGACCAGTTGCCAAGCATTTCGAACATAGTATGATGATAAGTATCATGTCCCACTTCTTCCAGATCGTTGTGCTTACCACTTACGCGAAGGCATTTCTGTGTATCGGCAATCCTTTTGTGCTTTGCAGGAGCATTTCCAAGGAAAATATCTTTGAACTGGTTCATTCCCGCATTGGTGAACATCAGTGTGGGATCGTTCTTGATGACCATCGGTGCTGAAGGTACAATAACGTGATTTTTAGAGGCAAAGAAATCGGTAAAGGTCTTTCTTACCAGTGCTGAATTCATATTTATAAAATTAAATTGTCAAATTGTTTTATTGCTTAATTGCTGAGAACCAAACCGTAACTATGTCTTTAAAAATAATTTAGCCATTTAACAATACAGCAATTAAACTATTCATTTCATACATTAACATTTTTTAAGAAACAAGCGATTTGCAAATTTAGTTTATTTTGTTAGTTTTGCATTGAGGCAGCTATTTTATTGAACTCTTTTCGTGCTGAAAATTTTATGAGATTGCCGTTTCTGAAACGAAAGAAAAAACATCATTATCATTTCAATGCCAAATCGCTCACTTTCGAACGCGTAAAGGTATCAGTGAAGCAGAAGGTAAAGAAGTATCTTTACTCGGCAGCGGTAGGTGTGGTGTTTTCAGTTGTTGTGATGTTTATTGCATATAACCTGTTCAGTTCACCCAAGGAAAGAATGCTTCAACGCGAAATTGAGCAGTACAAGCTTCAATACGAACTCCTGAATGAACGCATGGAAAACGTAAATGCCGTGCTCACCGATATTGAAAACAGGGATGACAATATTTACCGTGTGATTTTTGAGGCAGAACCGGTGCCGAACACTATCAGACAGGCAGCTTACGGTGGCGCCGACCGTTATGCAGAGCTTGAAGGCTACGATAATTCAAAGTTGCTGGCAGCTCTCACTAAAAAACTTGACCTGCTTGCGCGCAGGCTTTATGTTCAGTCAAAATCATTTGATGAAGTTCTTGAACTTGCAAAAAGCAAGACGAAAATGCTGTCATGCATACCAGCCATCATGCCTATAAAGAATGGCGCTTCGAAAGTTTGTTCCGGATTTGGTTACAGGCTGCATCCCATATACAAAACCTTTCAATTTCATCCGGGCATCGACATACTTGTTCCCCGTGGTACACCTGTGTATGCAACGGGCGACGGTGTGGTGAAAACTCCTGCTCAAAATACACTATCCGGTTACGGAATATGCGTTGTGATGAACCACGGATATGGATATGAAACTTTATACGGGCATTTGAGCAAGAAAGTAGTCACTGAGGGGCAAACCGTCAAACGCGGCGAACTGATAGGTTATGTCGGAAGCACAGGCATGTCAACAGCTCCGCACCTTCATTATGAAGTGTGGAAAAACAGCAAAAGAATGAACCCTGTAAATTATTTTTATAACGACCTTACGCCTGAAGAATATCAGAAGGTGATAGAAATATCAAGTAAAATCACCCAATCATTATCATAGCAGCCAACCAACCGATTTGTGCTATACCTTTATTCACGCCATCTAAATCATTCTATGTGAATGTAAAAAAAATATTCATAATTTTGAATTCGGAAATCCATATTTTTAACCAATAACAAAACCCATGAAAAAAATGTACTTACTTTTTGCAATGATTCTGGTTTGTTTTGCCGCAGGGAATGCCCAGACAAACCTTTATTCAACTAATTTCGACGCGCTGACTGCCGGAGGACTAACCGCTCAGCAAATAGGTGCACCCTGGACTACCTGGTCGCTGGCACCCGGCGGCGCTGAGGATGCTCTTATTTCCACTACGTTTTCATCCAGCAATCCGAATTCCATTGGCGTCATTCTTAATGATGACCTGGTATTAAACCTGTACGACAAAACAACAGGAAGATATAAAGTGGGATTTCAGATGTATGTTGAAACAGGAAAACTCGGCTATTATAACTTCCTGAGCGATTTTAACGCTGCGAACAGCAAATGGGCATTCCAGGTAATGATTTATAATGATTCCATTTTTGTTGATGCCGGGGGAACTGCAGCTGCTAAAACAACTTTTGCTTTCGACACTTGGCACCAGATGGACTTAATTATTGACCTTGGTGATGATTTTGCAACATTCCTTATTGATGATGTGGAAATTATCAGTTATCAGTGGAGCAAAGGCGCACAAGGAACTGATAACACACTGAAACTGGATGCGATCGATTTTTACGGATGGGATGGCACCGGAAGTCCGACTCCGGTTACAGGTACTTCCGGATATTTTATTGATGACATCAGTGTCGACTCTGTTCTTGCACCCGAAGCGCCATTCAATCTATCGGCAACATTGATTGCTGATGACGTTGACGTATCATGGTCGGCTCCTACATCCACACCTGATTTGTATAAATTAAGCAGGAATGGCGATATCATTTACACAGGAACAAACCTTAACTACACTGATGTTGGTCCCTGGCCTAATAATTATGGATATGCCGCAAGGGCATATTATACCAGCGAAGGATACTCACATTCAACCAATGTTGATTCGGTACTTATACCTGGCGGTGTAACAAGAGACCTTGTACTGATGGAAGGCGGCACAGGAACATGGTGTACGTATTGCCCGGGCGCAGCCATGGGTTTGCGCGACCTGATTGAAGTGAACCAGAAGGATGCCGTTGCAGTAGAATATCATTCTGGCGACACTTATGAAAATACTGCATCAACCGCACGTCTTTCATATTATAACATCACTGCTTTTCCTACAATGGTATGCGACGGCAATCTTCGCGTAGAAGGTGGAAATGCCACTTTAAGCATGTATTCCTACTACCTGCCCATGTATAACGAACGAATAATATCACCTTCGTTTCACATTTTGAATGTTAATGTTGTTGAGACTTCAACTGATAATTATACAGCAACCATTGATATTGAAGAAACCTATAAAGCGTTTGCCAGCGGATGGAAACTTCACACTGCGCTTACCGAATCGAACATTGCTGAAGTATGGTTCAACCAAACCGAAGTTGATTTTGCATGTCGTGGAATGTTTCCCAGCGCCAACGGAACGGATCTTGATTTCTCTTCCCAGACCACTACTACAAAAACCATCAATTTCTCTACTACTGGTTATGTAAAGGATAATTGCGAATTTGTTATTTTTATTCAGCATGATCCTTCTGGTGAAGTGACCCAGGCATGGAAAGTTGATATCTCGAGCATTATAGGTATCGAAGAACTACAGGGGAAAAAAATAAGCATTTACCCGAACCCGGCACAGGAATACATCATTCTAAATTCCAGCGGTAACGGCATAATGGAAATAATGGACATGACTGGAAAAATTGTTTATAAATCTGATGTTTCAAATGTTTCACAGCTTATTGATATCAGAAACTTTGTAAAAGGAATATACATGGTTAAATATTCTTCTGAAGAAAATGTGCTGACCAAGAAAGTTGTAATTCAGTAATTATAAAAAAGGAAAACAAAAAACGGATTCAGAATAATTGAATCCGTTTTTTTTATGAAAATTTTATTTTTAAAACTTTTCGACTTGCATTTTTTTGTTACTTTGCACCACTTTCAGAAAAAACATGAATACAAAATCATCTCTTGTTAAGATTGGTGTTATTACTGCAACAGCCATTGTTATTGCCAATATGGTAGGCACAGGAGTATTCACAAGTCTTGGCTTCCAGGTGTTGGGAGTGAAATCGATATTTTCACTGCTTATGCTGTGGGTTATTGGCGGAATAATGGCATTATGCGGCGCATTCAGTTACAGTGAACTGGGCTCTGCCATTCCCCGTTCAGGTGGTGAATACACATATTTATCAAAAATTTATCATCCTGCAATAGGTTTTTTGTCAGGCTGGGTATCGGCTTTTGTGGGATTCGCCGCTCCCATTGCTCTTGCTGCGATGGCGCTGGGCGGGTACTTCTGCACTGTTTTTCCTTCATGCGACAAAATCTGGGTTGGCGCTGTTGTAGTAGTTTTAATAACTCTTGTTCATTCCACCAATCTTATGGTTGGAAGCCGCTTTCAGAATGTTGTTACTACTCTTAAAGTTCTTCTGATATTTATTTTTATTGCATGCGGCTTGTTTATGGGTTCGCACGAAAGCATCAGTCTGGCTCCTGCAGTCAATTCATTCAGTGAAATAATCAGCATGCCCTTTGCCATTTCCCTCATCTTTGTATCCTATGCTTATTCAGGCTGGAATGCCTCAGCATATATTGCAAGTGAAATAGATAATCCCCGGAAAAACCTTCCGCGCTCAATCATTACAGGTACTTTGATTGTGATGGTGCTTTATGTATTGCTGAACTTTATTTTTCTATACACTGTTCCCATTTCCGGAATGCAGGATGCACAAGGCAATCCCGTGATTGAAATTGGTTCATTATCTGCTTCAAGCATATTCGGTGCTACCGGTGGAAATATCATGTCGATGGTTATTTCGGTTCTTCTTATTTCAACAATATCTTCCATGGTGTTTGCCGGTCCCCGCGTTACCATGGTGATTGGAGAAGATATTTCTTCGCTGAAATTTTTTGCACGTAAAAATAAAAAAGGCATTCCTGTGATTGCAATTATCACACAATCAATAATTGCGCTTGTTTTTATTTTTACTTCCACTTTTGATTTCGTTCTGACCTATCTTGGATTTACGCTGACATTATTTACATCACTTACTGTTATAGGAGTATTTGTACTGCGGTTCACGCAACCTGATTTACTAAGACCTTTTAAAACCTGGGGCTATCCGGTTACCCCCATAATTTTTATAGGACTGAATTTATGGATACTTTATTTTTTGGTTTCTTCAAGGACAGATGTTGCCCTGGCAGGTCTGATAACAGTTGTAATCGGCTTGTTGTTCTATTTTATAAGTAAATATTTTTCAAAAAATACGGAAGTAATAAGCAATTAATTTAATCAAGGATATGTTAAAAAAATTATTTTTCGGAATCGTTATTATTTTTCTCGCTGCAACAATTATTTCATGCGGCGGCAGCGGAAACACCAACAACGGCGATAAGAAAGATACCGTCAAGGTGGTGAAGAAGGATTCGGTAAAGGTCAATAAAAAATATACCGACATTGCCCAATTCATTTCAGGCATGGCCGTAGATGAAAAAAGCGAACTTTATGAACTTTCCGGAACCGAAAGCTTCAAGAATTATTCGGTACAGACCGATTCAAGCTGGGCAAAGCTTAAAAGAGGAAGGCTGGCGAAAATGAACAGCTGGTCGGAAAAGGAATTAACCGACCT
The DNA here is from genome assembly GCA_043801235.1 of Bacteroidota bacterium. GTDB lineage: Bacteria > Bacteroidota > Bacteroidia > Bacteroidales > CG2-30-32-10 > DAOQAK01. The sequence continues at coordinate 12,085 of JAZDMF010000239.1, forward strand.
GAACAAAGATTTGAAAACCTTATTTTATCCTTTCAGCGGCCCCGATTTTTTTCATGTTCACTATTTTTTCCCGAAAGCAAAAAAGTATATTATGTTCGGACTTGAGCCAGTGGGAAGCATTCCAGAAATAAAGAGCATGACCAGCGAAACACTGACGCCTTTTTTCACCTCTCTGAACACTTCCATCAACGATGCAGTAAGCATGAGTTTTTTCAAGACTATTGACATGAGCAAAGAGCTTACCACCAGCCAGATTCCGGGAATTACCCCGCTGCTGATGCTTTTCATTGCGCGTACAGGTCATGAAATTGTTGATATTAAGCCCTGGGAATTTAATGCTGATGGAATAATAACACCTATGGATACTTTTACGAATTTTAAAGGAAAAGACAGTTATGATAAAGGTGTTGAAATTAGCTTTGTGGAAAAGGGCGATACCGTGCTGCAGAAAATTTATTATTTCTCGGCGGATGTTTCCGATGCAGGATTAAAAGATGATACAAAGGCAGCTAAGTATTTTGATAAGCTCGACAGCAATGTGGTTACCATGGTGAAATCAGCTTCTTACCTTATGCACAACGATTATTTTTCAACAATAAGAAATTATGTGCTGGCTAAAAGCAAAGCGTTCTTCCAGGATGATTCAGGTATACCATACCGTTGTATCGAACAAAAAAAATGGAACATATCGTTGTATGGTGTTTATAATGGACCTATTCAACTTTTTGCAGGCAAATATGAAAAGGACCTGAAAGAAGCATATACCGAAGGTAAGGATAAAGTAAAACCGCTTGATTTTCATTATGGATATGGCAATGCCTGCGCATTGCTTGTGGCAAGGAAGAAATAATTTCATCACATATCTGTAAAAAGGAAAATTTATTTTTTACAATAAAACTTTTTATATTCGCCGGACAAATATGTTTCGCAATTTTTCCGGCAATTTTTTAAACTAAAAAGTAATATGAGAATATTGAAATGGTTCATTCAGGTACTGTTTGTTCTTGCAGTATTTATTAATTTTTCTGCCTGTTCACAGGATGCGCAAACTGATTCGGTTCATGCTGCTGCGGTGAAAAGGCAAAGTATAAGCATTGCCAGTTATTATGATAATATGGGCCATTTGCTTTCCGGAATGCTTCCTGATACATCTGTAGCAGCTTTCAATAAAATAGCCCAGAAGAGCCAGTGGAAAAATTACTCGAAAAGTTTTGATTCGGCATGGAATGAAGTAGATGAACGCAGCCTGAAGAAAGTGAAAATCTGGGCCGATTCACAACTGGTAGATATCAATAAAAAAACCAGGACATTGTTCTATCCTTTCAGTGGTCCCGATTTTATGTATGCCACAAAATTTTTCCCCGATGCCGAAAAATATATTATGTTCGGGCTTGAAAAAGTCGGCTCGATTCCTGATATCACAAAACTGAATGACTATACGCTGAGCAGCCTTCTTTATTCAGTGAAAATGGCTTTGCAGGATATTTTTGATGACAGTTTCTTTGTTACACTTAAAATGTGCAAACAGCTGAATAATGCAGATATTGATGGTGTGTTGCCGATCATTCTTCTTTTTATGGCCCGTACCGAGCAGAGGATAATCCATGTGAAATCGGCTTATATTACCACCGAAGGAAACATAAGTGTTGCCGATACATTTACTGTTTATAAAGTAAAATACAGGTATGGCATGGGTGTGTAAATAACTTTTGCTAAAAAGGGAAACGACAGCACCACGCAGAAACTTTATTATTTTTCGGCCGATCTTACCGATGAAGCGTTGGCAACAAACGCGGCCTGCACCAACTTTTTAAAAAACCTTGATTCAAACGTTACTACTTTCGTGAAATCGGCTTCATACCTTATGCATAATGAACTTTTTAAACTTATTAGAAATACTGTCCTTGCAAAAAGCCAGGCGGTGTTGCAGGATGACAGCGGTATTGCCTATCATTTTTTCGATCTGAACAAATGGAATATCCAGTTCTACGGAACGTACGACAAGCCTATTCCCGTGTTCAGCTACTGCTACCAGAAAGACATGGATGCTGCATACCTGGCGAACGGTTCAAAAACCTTCGATTTTAAATATGGCTATGGAAAAGGGAGGAATATTCTGCTGGCCAGAAAGAAATAGAATAATTCAGAATTCAGAATGGTTATTTCGCGCTTATTCCTATTGTGATGCATTATTATCAAAACCAGTCTGAAGCATCTCGGTAACTGCAAATATCAAAATTCTGACTTCTGACTTCTGAATTTAAATAAGTCATTTAATTATTTAAGGTTAAAGACCCTTTTATGCCCTATAAAGAAAAGGAAATAGAAAAAGTTTATTTTTCCATTGGTGAGGTTGCAAAAATGTTTAAGGTGAATCCTTCCCTCATACGTTTCTGGGAAAAGGAGTTTGAAATTATCCGTCCGTTCAAAAATAAAAAAGGCAACAGACTGTTTACCCAAACAGATATCGAAAATTTCCATTCCATATACCGCCTTGTTAAGGAACAGGGCTTTACATTACAAGGAGCCAGGGAAAAAATAAAACAGAACAAATCCGATATCACCGGTAGTGTCTGCCTTGTAAAAACGCTGGAAGACCTGAAAGAATTTCTGCTTGAGATAAAGAAAGAGCTGTAGGAAAATTTCCCCGCGATCCTTATCCCGCAGGTTTTAATTCTGACTTCTGAATTCAGAATTCTGCATTAATAATATAAGGAATGCATCAGGTATCCCTGCACATAATCGGTAATGGCATCTTCGAGTGTATGGAAAGGTACATCAAAGCCTAATGATTCCATTTTGGACATATCGGCTTGTGTGTAGTACTGGTATTTATCGCGAATATCTCCGGGGATGTCAATAAATTCAATATTTTCCGGTAGCTTCATGGCTTTGAAAACGCCACGAACCAGATCCAGGAAACTTCTTGCTTTTCCTGTGCCGAGATTGTAAATGCCGCTGTTCTGCTTGTAATAAAGGCCTATCCAGAGGATGTTTACCACATCCTTCACATAGATGAAATCGCGTAATTGTTCACCGTTTTTGAATTCAGGTTTATGCGAACGGAATAATTTAACTTTTCCTGTCTCCCTGATTTGGTTGCAGGCATGGAAAATTACTGAAGACATGCGTTTTTTATGATATTCATTAGGGCCGAATACATTAAAAAATTTTACGCCGGCCCAGTAAGGAGGCGTTTTAGCCTGTTTAAGAACCCACTTGTCAAAATCATTTTTAGATTCCCCGTAAGGATTCAGCGGTTTTAATTTGGAAACAAGATCATGATCATCCTTATACCCCATTTCACCAGCGCCATAGGTTGCTGCTGAAGAAGCATAAATAAGCGGTAATTCATATTTCGTGCATGCCTCCCACATTTTCCTGCTGTAGTTCAGGTTCAGTTCATCAAGCAGCTGGCGGTTGAATTCGGCAGTGTCGGTGCGGGCGCCAAGGTGATAAACAAAAGATACATTTTTATAATTGCTGTCAAGCCAGCGGAAAAAATCATTGCGGTGAACCTGTTTGGTAAAAGCTTTATTCAGAATATTTTTATTTTTAAGGGGATTTGAAAAATCATCGACAATAATGATATCGCGATGACCTTTGTTGTTCAGCCTGTTCAGCAAACAGCTGCCAATAAAACCCGCTGCACCGGTAATGACAATCATTTTATAAAGATTTCGCAGTAAAGGTAATAATAGTTTTCTAAGTTTTTATACGAAAATATCCGGGGGCACTTTTTCTATCAGTTTCAATTCATAAGCTTTTTTATAAAGAAACCTTATCGCTTCTTTTCCAGTGTTCCCCAATGATACAGAAAAATCGTTTACATAAAGTTTAATGTGCCTCTGAATTACAGCAGTATCCATCGCCTGCGCATTATTACAAACAAAACTATTTGATGATGAAGGATTCTGAAGAGCATATTCCACGCTTCTTCGCATGACTCGCTCTGCTTTTCTTTTAATCTTATCGTTTAACGATCGTTTTACTGCAATGCCTCCCAGGGGTACAGGCATTTTTGTTTTTTGCTCCCATATTTCTCCCAGGTCGGCAATTTTTTGCAGTCCTTTTTGCTTGTATGTGAAACGGCTTTCGTGAATAATTACACCCGCGTCAAATTGGCCCGTCATTACTGCATCTTCAATATCCGAAAATAATAAAGATAACTTGTTTTTTGCTTCAGGATAAATATAACTCATCAGAAAATTTGCAGTAGTGTGAATTCCGGGTATGGCAATTTTTTTAGAGAAAATATTTTCAGGCTCAATCTTTTCTTTGCTTATAAGCAATGGCCCGCAACCAAACCCCAGTGCGCTTCCTGCATCAAACAACTGGTAGTTCTTGAAAGCCGAAGCATAGGCGAAGAAACTTATTTTGGTAATATCAAGTTCTTCATTCAAAACTTTCCGGTTAAGTTCTTCAACATCGTTCAACACATAATAAAAATCCAACCCTTCGGTATTAATCTTGCCATTTACCATGGCGTCAAAAATAAATGTGTCGTTTGGACAGGGGGAAAATCCTAAACGGATTTCAGATTTACGATTTACGATGGACGATTTATTTGAATGGTCAGGCATGTTAAAATGAGTTGATAATGCGTAATGCAACTTTATTAAGGTTTTTTATTGCCAACGCTGTATCCCAGCTTTCAATATTCCGTTCTTCCACATAATTTGAAATGGCTCTTATCTGGACGCATTTAATTATTTCATGACGGCATGCATACAAAAACGCCGCGCCTTCCATGCTTTCCACGTCGGGTGAAAAATTACGTTGTATATTTTCGATGGATGTTTTATGTCCGTGAACAGTGTTAACAGTTATGCCTTTCACACGAAACATTTCATTTACAGCAGGAATTTGGATTTCATTTTTGTTTTCAACAAAGTAAGCTGTTCTTTTCAGCGTTTGTGCACTCATTTTCAATTCATCAAACTTCTGAAAAGTATTTCCGTTCTCAGCTCCAAGTTCCGAAATGATATCAGTGGTGACATTTACTACATCACCAATCCGGATATCTTTTTTGAATGATCCGGCTATGCCGAAATTAAACGCATAATCATATTTTGTTTTTGACAAGGCCTTTCCGAGATGAAAAGCAGTACTTGCAATGCCTACACCTGTGATAAGAATATCAATTTCTGTTTCCGCATGAACGAGCGAAAAAAAGTACTGACCGTTCACGACGGAGGATGAGCATTTTTTGGCCAGCGGGGCTATTTCGCTATACGTTGCGGAAGCAATGAGTATTTTCATGAGTAGCAGGTTTCCTGCCTCAAAGTTAAACGAAATTGACAAACAGCATTTTCTTTTTTATATTTGTACCTTGTTAAAACCAAAACCCATGATAAAATCAATTAAACTGCCGGTTGTTTTTTCTTTTTTAATACTTGTTGTTCAGGGCATGGCACAATGCCCCGGATGTGTTATAAACACAGGATGTTCCTCAAGTCCTGCCTATCCCACCATTTGCCCCGATACTTTGCCCGAGGGGATGGCAGGACAGCCGTACAGCGAGGATGTATCATTCTGGATGCCGGTAATTTTCGATGACCCCGGCACAGGTATGGAAGTAACACTCAACCAGCTTACAGTGGTTGATATGCTGGGGCTTCCCTTCGGTCTGGAATGGCAGACAAATGCCGCGGCCAATAATACGTATTATCCTTCAAGCAATCCGCCGTCCACCGAGTATGGTTGTGCAAGACTTTGCGGTATCCCTGCATTTACAGGCACCTATTATGCCACAGTGTACATACATGTGGAAGTCGGCACAGCCATTGGCGACCAGAGTTCCGACGATTCGTTTGTTCTGCCCATAACAATTAATCCCGATACCGCTGGAAATTCAAGCTTCAGCATTATCAATTCGCAGGGTTGCGGTGCCGTGACCGCTTCATTCCAGACGAACCTGCCAAGCAACGGGCAGAATGGATTCAGCTATGCATGGGATTTCGGAAACGGATTGAACAGTTCACTCGAAAATCCGCCGCCTCAGACGTATAATATTCCTGGAATTTATACTGTTACATGCAGCACCATTGTCGATACGCTGGGTTTTAGTTATCTCTCCAACGTAACTGTACTGGGATGCAGTTGTAATGATTCGCCATTTTCATCTCCGGATTTATATCTTATTATCACCGATCAGGGCGGAGCCACAGTTTATACTTGTCCATTCGTACTGGATACTGACCCGCCTGTGAGTTTCGCTATTCCCAACCTGCAAATGACCAATCAGAATTATACAATCAATGTGTGGGACGATGACAACCCCACCAGCGCAGATGATCTCTGCCACAGCTTCATCATTAACGGTCTCTCCCAGGGTACTTCGATCTGGAACGGTCAGGACGGCATAAGCTATATCACTACGCATCCTTTCTATACCTATGTTGATACAGGTTACGTTACAGTATATCCGGCTCCTCCTGTTCCTGCAATAAGTTTTATACCGGATGATTCGGTATGTAATGGCGATACTATAACCCTTTCAACAAATGCCGGATTCAACTATCAGTGGAATAATGATACTCTGGTACTTCTGGGTGGTAACAGCCAGTCGCTTCAGGTAACACAGAGCGGACAGTACTGGGTGATGATTACCGACACCAATGGCTGCACGGCTTCCTCACCGGTTCAGCCCATTGTGATCAAACCCATGCCTCCGAAACCTGCCATGTGGAGGACAAACGACACTCTGCATACGCTGGCAGGATATACCCTGCAGTGGTACCTTAACGGAGATCCGATTCCCGGTGCCAGCGCACAGTTCTATGTTATCAGTGCTTCGGGTTATTATTCACTGACCAGCACCCTGAACGGCTGCACCTCACGGTCCGACTCGGTTTATTATATTTATACCGGAAGCGGTATAGGCGAAAATTCCTTCAGCGACAAAATTACAGTAATGCCGAACCCTTTTAATAACGAGCTTTATTTAAATTCCAGCCATGCTCATCCCACCGAAATGTATTTTACGGTATATGATGTTCTGGGAAACTGTATATTGGAAGGAAGAATTTTTTCAGGCGGCCGCACACAGGAAATTATTGATTTTTCAGGTGTTTCGGCAGGGGTTTACTTCCTGAACCTGATGAGTTCTGACAGAAAGACAATAAGAAGGCTTATCAAAACCTGATGATTTTTTTTGAGCCTGATAATTGCCAGGCATGGCTTCTTTCATGCCGATGAAAATTCATTGATCGCCTTTGCAGGTATTTCCCTTTACGTATAAAAATTCCTGTATCAGCTTCCAAAATAAAAGCGGAACAGGAAGTTTTTAATTTTCCATTTCCTCTTAATGAAATGAATTATTAAAGAGGGTATAAAACAGGCAAGCGTTAATAAACCATATACAATCAAAGCTTCATTAAAAGAACCTGCAGGTATTTCGTTTTCAGGATTCGTGTAACAAGGAACAACAATAAATTGAATGAATGCTGTATGCAAAACATATATGAACATGGATGTTTCGCCCATTATAATAAGTGGTTTGAAAATGAAATTTTTTTGCATTCTGCTTATAATTGCAAAAAGTAATATTGTAATCCCGATGGCAGATAAAATGTACGCAGTAGTCGGGGGATAAAAAATTTCATTGTAAGCGCCGCGTTCAGATAACAATTGAGAAAAAGGGTAATAATACAAACCCAAAGCGCCTGTAATAACGCTGACCAATCCCAAAAAAAGTAATTTATTGCTTTTAAAATTATCATATTTTTCTTTTAGGTGATAAAGTAAGCCTCCTAAAAATGCAAAACCCAGCCAGGGAAATACGGGAAACCATCCGTCAATAAAAAAATGCTGCAGAATATTTGTCTGGTTAGTAACGGTGGTTGTCAATTCTCCGTTAAGATAGTATTCTGTTGGATAATCAGTGTAGCCGAAAAAATATTGCAGAACTGGAGGGAGGCCGAAAAGCAAAATAATTATAAAGCCTTTTGCATACAATCCGATTCGGTTAAAAAAACATATCAAGATAATTGATAATCCGATAACATATAAAACATCGTATGTTGTAAACGGATATATTTTCCAGATTAAAACATCAATCAGTACTGCAGTTAAAATTACCATCAAACCTCTTTTCAGGAAGTATGAAAATTTATAATTTTTTAATTGCAAGCCCATCGAAGCAACATAACCTGCGAGTAAAATAAAAAGCGGGGCGGCAAATGAACCGAAAAACCTTATCCACATGGGATGCTCTTTTGCGGGAGTGACATATCCTATAACATTTGCGCAAAGCATTGTAAAGATTGCAATGCCCCTGAGTATATCAATGGTTCGGTCGCGTTGATGTTTCGCTAAGTTTGTGTTAACTTTAATTTCCATCAGGAAGAATTAATTATTGTGAAGATATGAATAGTCGCTTCAAATAAAATCATTTATACAAAAATAACATAAATCCTTTATTCATTTCATGCTGATAAAACACAATGATACGTTTGAAAATATATAAGAGGGCTATCTTCAAAAAAAAAGACACCGGTAAGTGTCTTATATGTTAATGAAAAACAGATTTTAAAAAAATATCTTAGGGCTTGTTAGAAATTAATGTTTACGTTTATATTAATTATGAATATCGAATATCGAACCGCAGCCATGCCTACCCTGCCTCGCCGGCAGCTACCGTGTGGACACAAATATAGTTAGTTTTGACATAAAAAAACATGAATAAAATAAGCCATACACCAAATTTTGAAGGAATATTTTCAGATAAGCGTTTGGATAAACGCGGAAACAATATTGGGTCCATGCTTGTGA
>JAZDMF010000267.1:0-2113 GCA_043801235.1 Bacteroidota bacterium
CCCGGCACTTTTATTTTATCACCCACTGCTAAACCCGATAATGTAGTGAGGACAGTGTTATCATAATTCTGGATTCCGGAAATTGTAATTGCGCCTATTTCATATTCCTGGGGATTGGAATAATTAATCTTTGACAAATCATCAGACAGGGTGATCTGGGAAAAAACACTTAATGAACTGATAAGTATGATAACGGTTCCGGCAATAAATTTTTTCATCGTGATTCTGCTTTTAATTGTTCGCTTGTCAGGCCAAATCTTCTTTCCCTTTTCTGATATTCGGCAATGGCTTCATAAAAATCATCTTTTCTGAAATCGGGCCATAATTTATTAGTAAAATAAAGCTCTGCATATGCTATCTGCCACAAAAGGAAATTACTGATGCGATACTCTCCGCTTGTCCTGATAAGCAATTCGGGATCGGGTATATCAAAAGTTGTAAGGTGTTTTCCAAACATATCCTGGTTCACATCCTTTACATTCAACTGCCCTTTTTTCACCGACTCAGCAATTTTTTTCACTGCATTGATTATTTCCCACTTTGAACTGTAGCTTAATGCCAATACAAGCGACATTCTGGTGTTTCCCGCTGTTTTGTTTATGGCCTCATTCAATTCGTCACGGCATTTTTTGGGAAGACTGTCAGTATCGCCAATCGTTAGTAAACGGATATTATTCTTGTTTAGTGTTTTGGTCTCTTTATTTATTGTCTGAACCAGTAATTTCATCAATGCCGTAACTTCCAGGCGCGGACGGTTCCAGTTTTCGGTCGAAAAAGCATAGAGGGTGAGGTATTTAATTCCAAGCTCGGCAGCAGCTTCGGTAGTTTCACGAACTGCTGTTACTCCGTTATAGTGACCGAAAATCCTTGACTTCCCTTTCTGTTTTGCCCAGCGTCCATTGCCATCCATAATGATAGCAATATGTGCAGGAAGCTTTGAACCGTCAATTTGATCTTTAATACTCATTAAAAAAACCGTTTATAAAAAAAACCTCATTACAACAACATAATGAGGTTATGATAAACACCCAGTATATTATTCTTTTGCATTAATCTTTTTTGAAATATTCCTTAAACTTATAATGTTTATTTCCAACACCCGGGCAAGACTTATTCCCCCCTGCATTAAATTTAAAAGTGATAAAAGCTCCTGCAAATGAATACCAATCCTTTGTTCCTGAATTGCCCCTCTGAAGGTCTGTGTTATTTGGGGAATTTTCTGACCTGTCGGAAAGGGCAGCGGAAATCGGACCTTTTTCCATAGTTAACACATCGATATCGGCATAGGTTGTGCTCACATCATCCAGATAATCGGTAACTGTTTTTCGCAGCCCCCATTCAAGTCCGATGCAAATATTTTTTCCGATGCTGTATTTAAAACCCAAACCAAAAGGAAATGAAACATTTGTTAGCGAATAGGGGTTTGGCGGATTGTCGACAGATGTTCCCTGCCCCTCTGTGCTCATAGATTTCAGATCATACCAAACACCCTCGTATTCAGCTTTTGGCTTAAAGCTAAAAACCGCGATTCCTCCGAAAATATAGGGAGAAAAGTAATTTTCTTCCGTATTCCCTGTAACATATGGTAAAAAGTTCAGTTCAAGCTGTGTTGCCAGTTCAAAAACATTTGATTTAAAGCTCAGGTTCCGTGCTTCATTGAATTTTGCAACGGCATCATCGCCTTCAACAGTGCCGTATAAACCGTTTATCTTTATTGCCCAGCGCGGATTAAACACATAGCGATAAACAAGTCCGCCCGCAGGTTTGGTAAGAAGAAATTGTTTGGATGGGTTTAAATCACCCAGATAGTATGAAGTGCCAAGAAATACACCCAGTTCATTGCGCTGAGCGGAAGCGGTCATGGCCAACACCAAAAATAACGGAAATATTAAAAGTTTTTTCATTGAAACAATTACCTTATCTAAATTTAGGTAACGTAAATTTACCCTTAGGTATTTTATAATAGAAGGAAATTACTGCAAGCATATACGAATCTTTATCTCTGGGGTCGCCCCTTTGCTGACCCGGGGCGGTTACATTTGCCGCATTTCCACATTCTGGGGGCAAGGAGTAATTTGTCGGATTCGAAAAATAGGCCGCCATCTCTCCATTT
>JAZDMF010000283.1:0-3795 GCA_043801235.1 Bacteroidota bacterium
CGAATTTCGAATATCGAACTTGAATAAAACGTCATTTATATTGTTTTTTTTGTAAAAAATTACTCCTCAGGCAGACAGAGTCCCTAATTCTGAACTCTGCTTTCCGAATTCTGCATTATCATTCCATTTTCCCCAGGTTAAATCTCAGAAAACCACAGGCCGCAGAAATTGTAGGATTATCCTTTTTAAAGAAGGTGATTGCATCGCGCGAGGCTACGCCTATTTCCCATCGCCTGTCTTTCATTTCTATGGTGATGCCGGCAGGTATAACAAAGTCGTAATTGCCGCCTGTACCGAATCCAATTGATAATACAAGGAAATCGCCCAATCCGAAATTTGCCCCGACACTGACAATAGCTTTTTCAAAATTTCCTGTTTTGTGATTCAGCGGAACATAACAATCAAGTCCGATATTTGTAAGTTCGCCCAACTGGTAGCTCATTCCAAACCGGAAGTTTGAAGGTAATGCGACTGTATGCGATTCCAGTCCGCTCCATTTGAAGAGGCCGCTGTCCTGAACAAGGTCCTTCATTTCATCGACCATGCTGTAGCTATAAAATCCTTGCGAAACAACGTTGTTGATTAGGGTGTCGTTGGCTTCATAAACATTGCCATTCCATTTTATACTGCCAATATCGTTGATAGCAGCGGAGATGTTTAAATTTTTGAACAATGTAATGGTTGCCCCGAAATCGAAGCCGAATCCGGATCCCACGGTTTTCATAGCATCACCTGAAAGCTGGGAAGGCGACGAGAAATCGTAATTCACATCGAGTACGGGCGACAGTGCTGAAAACCCTGTCAGTTTCCCGTTTTCAGCAGCCAGGTCGAAAATGCCGTAGCCGCCGAGGTATTTCACATCAGCACCGACATAGATAGAAAATTTTTCAGTTTCAAAAATTTTTCTGCCGTAACCAATCACGTATTCCCTGTACCAGCTTCCGGTAACTTTGGAACCATCAGCAAGTTCGCCAATTGTTTTTGGTAATGATGCATAGCCTGTAGTATCCGTGCCGTTCACAACGAGTGAATCGAAATAAGATGCATGATAACCTTCAAAAACGATCTCAGCGAAATCCTTATTAAATACGGAACTGAAGGCTGTATGTTCCCGCACTGAAAATGCCAGTCCTCCGAATTTTGGTTTCTGAAAGGCAACCGAAAGCCATGCCACATCAGCGTTTGCAGTAAACTTGTTGCCGGCGAATGCTTCAGCAGCATCAATCTTTTCCTGTGTGGTAAAATGTGTTTTACCGCCAAAAATAAAATCATGTTTAATTTCTTTTTTTCTTAATGCATCGCTGTATACAGAAGCGCCAACTTCAGCCAGGCTGAAATGCAATGGTGCTTTATTCCTTTGCCATCCCAGGTTCGCCGGGTTTATTCCCAGGCACTGATAATCCGATAAAAAAGCAGTGGCAACTCCCGAGCCGGTAGCACTGAATGAACTTAGTTCTTTTTGTGCTATTACGGCATACGAAAAAAAAATGATAAAAGAAAAAGCAAGTATTTTTTTCATTTTGTTTTTTTTATTACTGCAAAGATAAAAAAACCTGAGCAATTAAAAGTGACCGAATCAAAACATCAATTATATTTTTTTTACTTTTACTTTTATTAATGGGAGCGGTAAATTTTGGCTTTTTAAATGCACGCTTACCTTTCGCCTACACTTCGACAGGCTCAGTGTGACATGGCTCAAGGTGACCAAGCGCGAGGGCGTCATGCTGAGTCCTGAGCTTGACGAAGGGATCGAAGCATGGTGGGAGGCAAACTATTTTATGCCCTCATTAATATATCGCTTTATATTGTGTATTAAATATGTCATTAAAAAAAAACATACTCTTACTATTTTCCATCCACTGGTTTTTATTGCTTCATTCGCAGGACACTATTTCCATACAGAAAATTTCCATTTTCCGTACTTCGGGCCTCGACTGCAGCTGGGATCCTTCGGGTAGCAACCGCATTGCATATTCCATAAAAGGTGCGGATAAATATTATGATATTCATATTTCTTTCCCTGATAGTTCAAATGATACCTGCATTACGTGCAATCATACGCTGCTGCCCAACAGGCATATTGCAAACATGGCATGGTATCCGGATGGAAAATGGCTGGTGATGGTGGCCGAAAAGAAAAAGCATAAGCGTTCCTCCACAGATGCACTTCCAGGCTTTGGCGCATTTTGTGACATATGGATTATAAGCGATGAGGGGGGAAAAGTTTTTAAAATCATTGATATTCCCAATGACTATGATCATGGTGTCATCGCCCCGCGCTTCTCACCTGACGGGAAAAAAATAGTATGGACAGAACGCAAGAAGCGCCCTAACTTCATCAGCGCAAAACGCACATTCGGTTACTGGGTTATCAAAATTGCCGATTTCAGTATCATCAACGACAGCATTCCTGAAGTTAAAAACATTAAAACCATTGAACCTAAAGGCAGTTCTTTTTATGAATGCTACGGATTTTCTCCTGATGGAAGCAAACTCATATTCTGCAGCAGCATGAACGAAAAATCAGCCTGGACACAACAGATATTTACCATGGATACTACCGGAAATAATCTGAAACAACTTACTTCTGAAAATTATAACGAACATTCTGTATTCTCTCCCGACGGAAAAAAAATTGTATGGATGTCAAATGCGAATAATAAAAACAAAGGTACCGACTGGTGGATAATGAATGCTGACGGAACGGAGAAGAAACGGTTGACTTTTTTCAATGAACCCGGAAATGCTCAGTATACGGGCAAAGCACAGTGGGCCGGTTTGATCTCATTCAGCCCTGACGCGAAAAAATTTGTCGGCGGAGTGCAGTTAAGCCTGATAACACAGGAAGGAAAAATAATGATGGTGGAATTTGAATAATCTTTACATATTTCTTTAGCTTGTAATATTTTTCTATATTAGCTGCAAACTAGCAGGCATAATTAAAATGAAACAAAAAACTTTTTTATTGTTTTCAACAATCGGTATCCTTTTATTTTGTTTTTCGTGTTCATCACCTGTAAAACTAAAAAAACTGCAGGAAAATTATATTCCTTCCACCCTATCGGGTTTATATATCGGCATGCCTATGAAAGATGTGAAAGAAGCCCGCGGAATGGGAAATTTATCGGTTACAAAAAAGGGGGAATTGACAATACTGAAAGAGGAATATTCCAAAGACAGCATCACACTTATTCAATATAATTTTAATAAAAAGAAAAAACTAAGCATGATCATCATTGAATATTCGGATGACTATGAAATATATGATATATTCAAAGCAAAGTTTGGCGAACCCAATTCAAATAAGGCATGGCTTATTACACTAAACGATAAATTCAAACTTCTGATTTGGACGCAACAGCATAGCCTGATCATTGCCGACAATAAACAATTTAAGAATTAATAACTATATTGCACAAAAGTTTTAATGCGAAAACAGAAGATAGCAAATAGAAAATAGAAAAATTCAAATTGTTAAATTGCAGCCACCATGCAAAAAAAAAATATTAAATATCTAACATTTCATCTCTTGAATCACGATATTTAATATTTGCTATTCAATGTCTTTTAGTTAAGAAGAAATATTGAACCCTTTTCAGGGTTCATTTTCACAGATCGGTTATTTTCCACGGGTTATACCCGTGGTTATTATTACCTGCCTGGCGGCAGCTACCGTGTGGACACATCTTTTTCAATTTGTTTTGCCAATAACCACCCTTGATAAATTAGATCAAACTTATCCAAACCCCTTTTCATTGTTATAGGACCGGGTGGTCTTTGCTTCGTATAACCTTT
>JAZDMF010000286.1:0-4450 GCA_043801235.1 Bacteroidota bacterium
AGATATGAAATATGTTCTTGGATTTATGGATAAACAAAGGTTGTACAGGAACAATCCATTAGAACTTTTTCTTCCGCTCACAAAAATGACCACATCATTATTCATTGCAAATTTCTTGAGACGAGGTTCCTTATGCGAAACCTGGCTGCAGATGGTGTTGTATGGAATAAAATCATGAAGCTCGTTTCCTGCAGCATTGTAGCGGCTTATAATGCCAGAAGTCATTTCCTTAAAACCTTCGGTAGGCTGAGTGGTTTGCGAATAAAAACGGACTGGTTTCGAATAATCAATTTTATTAAGGTCGTTTTCACTATTCACAATAATGACCTTTCCCGATGTCTGGCCCACAAGGCCGTTCACTTCGGCATGCCCTTCTTTACCATAAATTACTATTTGTCCGTTTTTTTTCTGCATCTCTTCATCGCCAAGGCGTATGCGGTTCTGCAGTTTCAGAACAACAGGACAGGATGCATCAATCAGTTCAAGATTATTTTCCAGAGCAATTTTATATGTTTCCGGCGGCTCTCCATGAGCACGGATAAGCACCTTCGCGTTTTTAATATTTATTAAATCTTCCTGGTTAATGATCACAAGCCCTTTGGAAGCGAGCCTTTCAACTTCCCTGTTATTATGAACAATATCGCCAAGGCAGTACAGCAATCCTGATTTTTCAAGCTCCTCTTCGGCCACCCTGATGGCAAACACAACGCCAAAGCAAAAACCTGAATAGTGATCAACATGTACCTTCATGGATTATTTACCTTTGAAGATATCGGAAAGATTGGTTGAAATAGTTATGTGATTTGGCGAACCCACCAGGTGATAAGCAGCGCGTGCATAATTGAAATGAAACTGCTTTATACGAAATCCAAAACCCCAGCAAAAACCAACGGTAGCTGTTTTTGAATCGACTGCAAGCTCTTTTCTGCGCTGGTAATTGTACCCGAGCCTGATTGAAAAATTCTTCGAAGGAGAAATTTCGCCTCCAACAACCACATGTCTCATGCATTTGTCAAGAAATTTACCGAACTTTTTTTCGGGTATGGGTTCACCGGTTAATGCATCTACAGTTGGTTCGGGATGATTGGGGTCGGAATAGGTAAGATCCCATTTTTCAAGATGCCTCATAACAATGGAAAACCGGAAAGGTGTATGGGCAAGTTTCTTCGAAATGCCTGCCTGCAACTCAAACGGTAAAGGTTCATTATTTCCATCGGTATAATACTTTAACTGCCTTCCTATATTTAATGCAAGTAATGTGGCGGCAAACATGCTTTTTGAATTGCTGTATGTTCCCGCAACATCCACAGCTATTCCATAGGATGTGTAAGAGTCAAAATGCGAATAAATATTTTTCAGGTTTGCGCCAATGGAAAATACTGAATCGAGCTGCCTGCCCCATCCTATGTTCAATGCATATTCGCCTGCAGTGAATGTTCCGTACGAAACGCCTGTGGCATCGGTATTCGTAAATGTGCCATAATTGATAAACTGAATGGAGGCATCGAACATCCCGATCTTCTTGAAATTCCGCGCATACGAAACAAAACCGTAATTGATATCAGAATAATAATCAATGAAGCTGAGGGCAACCTGGTTATGCATTCTGGTGGTGATAAGTGAAGGATTCACAAGTGCAAGAGAAATATCATCATCTTTTATTGCGTTCACATTCCCGCCCATAGCAGCTATTCTCGCTGAATTCGGAAGATTAAGGAACGCAAATGTATAGCTGCCGCCTATTTGTGCAAACAAGTTGACAGAAGTAAATATCCAAATACTTATTGCAATAGATCGTTTTAACATTATCTTCATTTTCAGAACAAAAATATCTAAATAAACGAAACATCTGGATTATTATTTTGCTTCATGCCAGAAAATATGAGCAAATTTTATTAATATACTGCAAACGATTATAAATTTACTCACAATATTAATTGATTTTTAAAAGTGTTCGTGAGATCCCTGCCCGACTTTGTCATTCAGACGGGGCTTCGCTAAGTTAAATTTATTGAAATAATATTGTCAAATTGTTTTATTGCTTAATTGCTGAATTGCTTTGCGCAAATATAAACGATATTAATGGAAAAAATAGTAATTTAACTGTTTAGCAATTTAGCCATAAAGCAATATAGAACAGCAACAATTTAACCATTCAAGGTATAACAGAAAATTTAAGTGTCCGGTTGTTTCCTTCCGCCCGGATAATGCAGAAATATATTCCTGCTTTCAACCCGGTGATATCTATATTTATTTGCTTGCGTCCATAGGAATCGAAAGTGATTTGCTGTGTTCTCACCTGCTGTCCTATGCTGTTATATATAGTACAATAAACATTTCCCTCTTCAGGCAAATAAAAGCGTACATGAATTTTATCTGTTGCAGGATTCAGATAAATGCTATTTCCTGAATATCCTGAATTATTAAG
This sequence comes from Bacteroidota bacterium, assembly GCA_043801235.1. Taxonomy (GTDB): domain Bacteria; phylum Bacteroidota; class Bacteroidia; order Bacteroidales; family CG2-30-32-10; genus DAOQAK01. The sequence continues at coordinate 2,429 of JAZDMF010000286.1, forward strand.
AATTCCTGCTGAATTCATGCAAGGCCAAATGGAATGATTAAATAAAGCGGAAAATACTTCTTCTTCCACAGCATAAAAAGCGCTGTAAATGCCATAATCAAAGCTTTTCCCGCTGCCATTCGTAATAAAAATAAGCCCCATATCATTTTCTTCACTGAAATACATATCGCTGAACAGCCCGTATGCCTCGCCGCAATGGCCTTTCATGTCATACCCGTTTATAACAATATCTCCGTTGGATATATTATTTGAAAGATGAAAACCAAGCCCCCAGCTTCGGAACAGACCATAGTAATTGTCGCCGTTGCTTCCGTTATATGTCCACTGCGCTGTATGCATTAAAGCAACAGTAGAATCTTGTAATATACGAACGTTTTTATAAATTCCGCCATTCATGTGCATTAGCATGAATGTGGCAAGGTCTTTAGCGCTGATCCTTAATGAACCCTGCGGTCCGAAAATAATTCCGTTATCACCAATAATGTAAGAAGTAAGATCGCGAGGTGGCAGCATCACTCCCTGAAAATTATCAGCCTGCGGCTGCCAGATGCCACTGTTCATGCGGTAAAGCACAGCGACATTGTTGATATTTGGAATATCCTGAATTCGAAAACCGGCCTTCATTCCAAGAGGTTCAAAAATATGTTGCCTGCAAAAAACATCAAAACGTTCGCCCGATAATTTTTCAACAAGGGTTGCAACAATACCGAAATTCAGGTTGCAATACATGAAATACGTTCCAGGTGAATGATTCTGCCACAGATCACTTGTATAATACGAACCCGTATCGCTAAGCAAAGAAACAAGTTTCGGAGGCGGCGTATTATTATATGAATCCGAAAGGAAATTGGAATATCCCGTTCCATCCTGCAAAGATGAGGTATGCGAAAGCAGCATGCGCGGTGTGACAGGCACATCCGGAAAATTTGAATTTTTTACTGTATATCCCAGTATATTGCTTATGTCATCATCAAGCCCGAATAAACCCTGATCGTATAATATCATTAAAGCAGTTGCTGTGACAGTTTTTGAAAGGGATGCTACACGAAAAAAAGTGCTGTCGGTAACAGCTATGCTGCGTGAATAATCTGCCAGTCCAAAGCTTCCGGAATAAATTTCCGAGTCGTTGCAAACTGCCAGCACCGACATTCCCATCAGTTGCCTGTCCGATAAAATATTCTGAAAGTCCTGATCAATAGTTTGTCCTTTTACAAAAAAAACCAAACAAATAAATCCTGTTATCAGAAATTGTTTTTTTTTCATATAACGCCCGAAAATACTGGTGCGAATATAGATATTTTTCAGGCAAAAAAGATCATTGTATATTATTCCTATAAATTTTATCGGCAAAATGTTTTTTATTCAGATAAAATGTTTATAGATTTGCCGTATAGTTGAAAAAAAAATTATGAAACTTACCAAAAAAAGCGAATATGCATGTCTTGCTCTTGTTGATCTGGCGCAGAATTATGATATGGATTATGTAAAGATTGTGGACATCTCGGAACGCTGGTCCATTCCCAAAAAATTTTTAGAACAAATACTTATTTCGCTGAAAACCGCAGGATATGTAAAAAGCAAGAAAGGTTCCGAAGGAGGCTACAAACTTACCAAAGCACCTTCGCAGATTTTTCTGGCCGAAATTATCCGGCTTCTCGATGGCGCTCTCGCCCCTGTTGATTCGGCAAGCAAGTATTTTTATGAAAACTCGCCGGTAGAACAACACAAAAAGCTGTTACATGTTTTTATTGACATCCGAAACTATATTGCCCTGAAACTCGAAAAAACAAGTTTTGCAGATCTTATCAGATAATTTACGCAAACTTAACTTTAAAATAATTTATGATTTTTTCAACAATATAATTTTGCATCGAACATTTGAACAATCGAACATTTGAACAATCGAACAATCGAACAATCGAACAATCGAACAATCGAACAATCGAACAATCGAACAATCGAACAATCGAACAATCGAACAATCGAACAATCGAACAATCGAACAATCGAACAATCGAACAA
>JAZDMF010000300.1:0-12242 GCA_043801235.1 Bacteroidota bacterium
ACTGCAGTAGTGGGAGCCACAACCATGATTTTCTCATTGATCCTGATGATTAAAAAAACCCTAGGCATAGAACCTGAAACTATTCTTAATATTCTTAACCCCTATTCTATTTTAGGTTTTATTTTGGGCGGCGCAGTTATTTACTGGTTCACCGGCGCATCCATGCAGGCCGTAACCACCGGTGCATACAGAGCTGTTGAGTATATAAAGAAAAATATCAACCTTGATCCCAATGCTCCAAAGAAGGCTGATACTGAAAAATCCATTGAAGTGGTGAAAATATGCACGCAATATGCTCAAAAAGGTATGTTCAATATTTTTATAGCAATCTTCTTCTTTGCTCTTACATTCGCATGTATATCTTCGCCTTCCAGTATTGGAGGAAATAATGCGGTGGCACTTTTTGTAAGTTATCTGATAGCTATTGCGGTGTTTGGATTGTTTCAGGCGATATTTATGGCCAATGCCGGTGGCTGCTGGGATAACGCTAAAAAAGTTGTTGAGGTTGAACTGAAAGCCAAAGGCACTGAACTGCATGATGCTACAATTGTAGGCGATACTGTGGGCGATCCCTTTAAAGATACTTCTTCCGTAGCGCTGAATCCTATTATAAAATTTACTACCCTGTTCGGTTTACTTGCCATGGAAATATCTATTTCTGAAAACTTCAGGGATGCTGCTCCATATGTGGGACTGGTATTTTTTGCTATTGCCCTGATTTTTGTATGGAGATCATTTTACCGAATGAGAATAACTAAATAACATAAACCTTCAAAATTTTCGTAAACATTCACTATCGAAACAAGAAACATTGCCCGAAGGGCTACTATAGTGAATTTACAACGCCTTCCTTCAAGGAATGTTTATGGTACATGAGCCGTTCTGTGTTGCGCTCACTGTAGATATTTCATACGTATCAGGCTAAACAGCTTTTTTTTCATATTCCGGGAAAAACAAATCTGTCATTTCTCTTGTCATATTTGAATTATGACTGGATTTACACCTATCAGGTATATGTATCAGTCCGGGTTGACTTCCCTGTTCACAGGGAGAAGTTTGGAAGGCAGGTTAAGGGATATTTATTACAGAATGATAAGTTTATTTATAGACAACTCTTCCGTTCATCGTTTTTCCTTTGTTACAAAAGCATCAAATTTAATTAACCATTCATGTTTAATAACTTTTCAGGCGGATATATACTGAAAGATAAATTGAAGCATATCTTTGATTCGACGCATGGGAACCCATTTCTTAAAATATTTTTTCATATCCGCATTCTTTTTTTTATTGTGCAATCCTCTTTCACTTGCACAAAAAAAAACCGATTCTGCCATCATCAAACTGAATGCTGAAATTGCAAAGCTGAACAAGGATCCACTTATGAAAAAAGCACGATGGGGCATTTGCGTGCTTACCGCCGATTCAGGAACTGTCGTGGCGGAATTCCATGCAGACAGCGGATGTATTCCTGCTTCGACAATGAAAGCTATAAATACGGCTGCGGCACTTTCTATGCTTGGCAAAGATTACATATTTAAAACATATTTATTTTATGACGGTGACATTGATACTGCAGGTGTACTTCATGGAAACATATATATAAAAGGCGGAGGCGACCCTTCGCTTGGTTCACCGCGTATTGACAGCATGAACGATATAAAATACCTGCTTCCCGACTGGGTAAAGAGAGTGCAAAAGCTGGGAATAAAAAAAATTGAAGGCGCTGTTATCGGCGATGCCAGCATTTTTGACGATACCATTGCCCCGGCGGCATGGCTTTATGGCGATCTCGGCAATTACTACGGCGCCGGAGCTTCCGGACTGAGCTTTCATGAAAATGCATTCCGCATTATTTTAAAATCAGGAAAATATTATAAGGACAGCGCCCGTGTTGCCGAACTCGATCCACCCATCCCCTATATCAAAATTAAAAACAAAGTTTACACAGGAACTGCCTATACTGCTGAAGATACATGGATATACGGCGGTCCTTATGATAACACACGAAAAGTTACAGGCTGGATACCCTATAATAAAAAAGAGTACCCGCAACGCGCTTCAATACCCGATCCTTCATTTTTCTGTGCATACTCTCTTTTCAAAATACTTAAAGACAGCGGTATTGCTGTCAGCGATTCGTGCACTACCCTTAAAATGCTCAAAGAATCAGGCAAACTGAAAAAAAGCCGTTCTCTTACTGTTTTTCACACATTGAAGAGTCTTCCTCTCGATACTATTATTTATTACACAAATCAATATAGTTTAAACTCATGGGCCGAAAATATATTAAAAATTTTGGCATACGAAAAAACCGGGACAGGATCAACGTATAACGGCGCTCAATTGGTTACAAATTTCTGGAAATCGAAAGGAGTCGATCTGAAAGGTTTCGACATGAAAGATGGCAGCGGACTTTCGCAATCCAATGTTGTTTCGCCACGCCATCTGGCTTCCATAATGCGAGCTTTTATGGACGATTCGCTCTTTGATGTTTTTTATAATACTTTACCTCTTGCCGGCCGTACAGGAACCATAAGTACTATTTTCAAAGGGACAGTAGCCGAAAACAACCTTCGCGCCAAAAGCGGTTATATGCGCGGTATGCGTTCATATACAGGTTATGTAAAAAACAAGAACAACAGGATTCTTACTTTTGGAATTATTGTGAACGGACACTCCTTTACTGCCGATAAAATGCGTTCCATGCTTGAAAAAATTATGGTGCTTATTGCAGAAACTAATATTTAATTTCTGGATGTCAGATATACCACTTTATAAAATAGCTGAAACCCTTGTTTTTGCAAGCTAAAAAGCAAACAAAAAATAATGAAATTTATTTGGCAGAATTAAAATATTACTACCTTAGCCCTTAACAAACACTAATTTCTATACATTTTAAAAATCTTACCATATGCAAAATATTGATTGGAAAAGTTTGCCTTTCGGATATTTTAAAACAGAATACAATGTGCGCTGTTACTGGAAAGATGGCGACTGGGGCAAAATTGAAGTCTCCGATTCCGAATATGTAACCCTGCATATAGCAGCTACTGCGCTTCATTACGGGCAGGAAGCTTTTGAAGGTCTCAAAGCTTTCCGCGGAAAAGACGGGAAGATACGTGTTTTTCGCTGGGAAGAAAACAGCAAACGCATGAACCGCTCGGCTGACGGTATTCTGATGCAGGCGGTTCCTCCCGAAATTTTTAAAGAAGCCATGATTACCGTTGTGAAAAAGAATGAAAAATATATCCCGCCATACGGCACCGGTGCATCGCTTTACATCAGGCCATTATTGATAGGAAGCGGAGCACAGATTGGCGTCAAACCAGCCCAGGAATACCTGTTCATGATTTTGGTCGGCCCTGTCGGACCATACTTTAAAGAAGGTTTCAATCCGGTTACTGCCCAGATTGTTCGCGATTACGACCGCGCCGCCCCGCAAGGCACAGGGCATATAAAAGTGGGCGGAAATTATGCTGCCAGCCTGAGAGCCGCCGAAAGAGCGCATGATGAAGGTTTCACCACTGTTTTATTCCTTGATGCAAAAGAAAAAAAATATATTGACGAAGCAGGGCCTGCAAACTTTTTTGCCATAAAAGGCAACAAATACATCACTCCTGAATCTACCTCAATATTGCCATCAATTACCAACATGAGCCTGAAAGAACTGGCAAAAGACATGGGGATGGAAGTAGAATGCAGAAGAGTTCCGCTGGAAGAACTTTCTGAATTTGATGAAGTGGGAGCATGCGGAACAGCCGCCGTTATTACTCCCATTAAAAAAATAGTCGACCGCGACACCGGAATGACGTTTGAATTCTGTAAAGACGCAAAAGCAGGTCCTGTGTCAACAAAGCTTTACCAGAGACTGCAAGGGATACAATACGGCGAAGTGGAAGATAAATTCGGATGGAATTATATTATTGAATAGTATAAGAGCCGGTCTGTTAGTTATCGGGATTCTGGCTTTTATTTACAAAACTTTTCAAAGAGCATTGATGCAACTCTTCTGTCGTTTTCAAACCTGAATGGCTCTTCTTTTATTTTATTGAGTGGAACCCATCTGAAAACAACCGTTCCATCAGTTTCGGAAGAAAAATCAAAAGGCTTATGCTTCACTTCAAATGAATACGTTTTGGCCTGTATTAAATTAATATATGCACAGCGCCTGATACTCCTTATAAAAAATTGACAGCTGATAAAAATCAGTTGTGTATAAATGTTTTTCTACTTCAATGTCTTGCCTAAGTTCTTCTTAAATTTCACGCTTCAGGCAGTCAATACTTCATTTACCATGCACCAGTCCTCCTCCGGGAAATTTTGTCATTCTTGTCCTTCTGAAAATTTCATCGGTTACAAGAACTTTATTCTCACTGCCGGTAAGCAATCCGTAAACCCGTATTGTAAATTTCCCTGCCGGCATATTATTTTCCTTTTTTATTGATAAATGAAAATGCAGTCGTCATTTTCTTTCTTTCGCGCCTGAAAACCCCTTCACTCACCGACTTTACTTCTTCTATAGTATAAAAAGCATGCGGGTTATATTCGTTAATTATTGAAACAAACTGATTTGCATTTTCGCGTTTTATTACCGAAAAAATAATTTTTACTTTCTGCTGTGCTCCTTCCGCATCAACTATTGTCAGGCCAAAGTTCGATGCCATGAGATGATGAATCAATTCTGTAGTATCCGATTTCGGGATGACACGGATTATGACATTGCCAATTGATAATTTTTCTTCAATATACATTCCCACATAATTTCCCATGGCAAAGCCACCGCCATAGGCAATATAACAAATGATGTTATCGAGATGCTTCATGATCTGACTGACAGCTAGCAGCCAGATGATCACTTCGAAAAACCCGAGCAAAGGAGCAACAGCTTTCAAACCTTTGGAAACAAATATCAGCCGGATAGTACCAATACTAACATCGACGATACGTGCAAGAAAAATTAGTATGGGTAAAATAACCCATGCAAAAACATCGGAGTTAAAAAAATCTGCTGTGTTCATAGGTAATATATTTATTTATTCTGCAAAGTTATAAAATCCTTAATCTCATTTTTTTTTTCTAAGTTTGAAAAGATTTTATGAATAATCATACTGGAGTTGTAATTAAAGATTTCAGATTTTTCAATTAATTTAATCTCGGTTTATCAGGTTTCGGGTTTCAGTTAAGACAGTTTTTGTTTGTTAAGGAAAGATGAAATACCCGGCAGACAGACGTACTGAAAACAGAAAACCGACACCCGATAAACTGATTAGAAAAAATAATTTTTGTTTATGGAAAAGATTGGTGTCATCGGCGGATCCGGGCTTGAGAAGCTTGACCTGTTCAAAGAAAAAAAAGAAGTTAATATTTCCACAAAATCCGGACAACCAAGTTCCTCTATTCTTAATGGAATCATTGGCGAAACTGAAGTTTTTATTATTTCACGTCATGGAAGGAAACATACAATCCCACCGACTCAGGTGAATAACAGGGCGAATATTTTATCACTGAAAGAACAGGGCTGTACACAAATTCTTGCAACCACTGCCTGCGGTAGTTTGAGAAAAGAAATAAAAAGAGGCGATATCGTTATCCCAGATCAATTTATTGATTTTACACGACACAGAACAATAACATTCATTGAAGAATTTGAAGAAGACAAGCCGGTTCACACACCCATGGCCGATCCTTTTGATGCCCGTTTGCGCGAAATACTTTGCTCATGTGCCTCATCGTTGAAACTCAGTCATCATATAAGTGGAACAGTTGTTACCATTGAAGGACCAAGATTTTCCACCAGAGCAGAATCAAATATGTTCCGTTTATGGGGAGCAGATGTAATCAATATGTCTACTGCTCCCGAATGCACACTTGCTAATGAAGCAGGTATACCATATGCAGCCATTGCGTTAAGCACCGATTATGATTGCTGGAAAACCGATGAAGAACCTGTAACTTGGGAGGAAGTTCTGAGGGTGTTTCAGAAAAACGTAGAGAATGTTACTCAACTTTTATTACTTGCCATTTCAAAGATTTAGTTTTTTTTAATTAAAGTTCTTTTAGCAAAATAAAAACCCGGCAATATTTTGTCGGGTTAATTAATAAAAAAGGGGAAACTTCCTCAGCCGAAAACCTTTTTCAGAATATCATTGATCCTTGCAGCCGGATCTTTCCTTATTTTATATTCTTCTGCAGCGATAAGCTTGAATAATCCTTCAATAGCTTTTTCGGTAACATAAGTGTCAAGGTCTGGATTTACCTGGGTAACAAAAGGAATTTTGTTATATGCAGTAGCAAGCGGATTCCAGTATTTAGTGACTTCAACTTTTTCCAGCGCAGTTTTCACAATTGGTTTGAAGGAGGTTTTCAGAGATGCAGTTGTGTTATCCTTAAGATACTGTGTTGCTGCATTATCAGCGCCTTTCAGAATAGTAAGCCCGTCGGATATCGTAAGGTTTGTGATAGCTGAAAGAAATATGGTAGCCGCCGATTTCGCCGCCTCTTCAGCGCCATGATTCATGGTTTCAATAAATTTATCCACATCGCTGCCCATGCCAATAGCACGTAATTTTGTTTCCATAGCGGCTGCTTCCGGAGGGAAAAGAATTTTAATAGTTGTATTCTTAAAAAAGCCATCCACTTTAGAAGCACTGGCGACTGAATTATTCGTTCCTACATTCAACGCTTCCTTCAGCCCCTTGATAATATCATCGTTGGTGAGTGTGCCGCTGTTTACAGTATTGTTAACTGTGTTGAACACCCCCTGAATGGTTGTATTCTGTGCTTTGCACGATAACAGGTTTATTGCAACAAACAAAACCAGTACAGATTTAATTGATTTCATAATGTGAATTTTAAAATGTAAAAGTAAGGATTTTTGCTTTTCATTTCTATCAATAATCGTACCTTATATACTATTAGTATTTTTATCTTTGAAAAAATTATGGCTGCTCATCCTAAAATATTCATTGCGCTTCCGGTAATGGCCGAATCGGACTGGCTGCCTGCCTGCCTTGACAGCATTACAAAACAGATATTTCAGAATTTTTATATTGTTGCATGTGTGAACCAGCCTGAATCATACCGGAATGATGAAAATAAAAATCATATCTGCGCTGATAACGCCAAATGCCTTGATATTCTTTCGGAATATCATCAGGAAAAAGTTACTGTCATAGACCATAGCACAAAAGGCAAAGGCTGGAATAAAAAATCAGGAATAGGTTATGCGCGCAAAGTTATCATGGACTTTATTGCTGCTCATGCTGAGGAGAATGACATTATTTTAAGTCTTGATGCTGATACAACTTTCGGTGAAAATTACTTTGAATCTGTCATAGATAACTTCAGCAAGTTTCCAAATGCAGCAGCACTGTCAAATCCTTATTATCACAAGTTGACATTCTCAGAAAAAGAAGACAGGGCTATCCTCCGGTATGAAATTTATATGCGCAACTATGCTATAAATCTTTTGAGCATTAATTCTCCATATGCTTTTACTGCGCTTGGAAGTGCAATAGCATTGCCTGTTTCAGCGTATAAAGCTATTGGAGGGATGACACCTAAGCAAAGCGGTGAAGATTTTTATTTTCTTCAGAAATTAAAAAAGTACGGAAGCATAATTATTCATAATACTGAAAAAGTTTTCCCCGCCGCACGTTTTTCCGATCGTGTTTTTTTCGGTACAGGCCCTGCAATGATTAAAGGTGATCAAGGGGACTGGAGCAGTTATCCGGTTTACCATCATTCACTTTTTGCGGACATTAAGGAAACATATGATGCGTTTCCAAAACTTTTCATTAGGACTGCTGAAACTCCTGTTTCACGATTTTCCGGAGAACAGTTTGCTGAAACCGACATCTGGCAGCCGCTCCGTAAAAATTTCAGAAAGGAAGAAAATTTTATCAGGGCATGTCATGAAAAACTTGACGGTTTGAGGATATTGCAATACCTTAAACAAAAACAATCAGGGCTTAATATTACTGATGAAAAATGCCTGAATGAAAATATTGAAAAAGTATTCAGAAATGTATTACCTTTCAACTCAATTATTAATTACAGTATTCCGGATTTTATGAAATCATCCATAAAGGAATTGAATGTGATTCGCGACTATCTTGTTGCAACAGAGGAAATTTTTCAGGAAAAAATTATCTTTTTATGAAACTGATTGTTATACTTGGTCCCACGGCATCAGGCAAAACCGGGCTGGCAACGCAGCTTGCATGCAGGATCGGAGGAGAAGTTATCAGCGCTGATTCGCGCCAGGTGTTTCGCCGGATGACTATTGGAACAGGCAAAGATTTATCTGATTATGATATTGACGGCGTCATGGTTCCTTATCACCTTATTGATATACTTGAACCCGGCAGCGAATTCAGCGTATTTGATTTTCAGCAGGCTTTTTTAACTGCATTCCGTGAAATTTCGTCCAGGAAAAAAATCCCGGTATTATGCGGAGGTACCGGTTTGTACCTTGAATCTGTTTTGAAACCTTACCTATTTCATGAAGTACCTGAGAATATAAATCTACGTGCCGACCTTTCAGGAAAAAGTGACGAAGAGTTAATCAGTGTACTGCAAAATCTGAAAACACTTCACAATACGACCGATACGGTCAGCAGAGAACGAATATTGCGCGCCATCGAGATAGAAGTTTTTCAGCAGCAGCAACCCGGAAATGCAGCATTTCCAGACATTGACGCTATTGTTTTCGGAATTAAAATAGAAAGAAAAAAGCAAATACGACTTATAAAGGAACGCCTGAAAAATCGCCTCGACGCTGGAATGATCGGGGAAGTTGAGTCATTGCTTAAAGAGGGAATAAGCCCTGCACGATTGAAAAACTACGGACTTGAATACAAATTTATAACACAGTTTATCCTTGGCGAGATTGATTATCTTAACCTGTTTATTGCCCTGAACAGAGCAATCCATCGTTTCTCCAAACGCCAGATGACATGGTTCCGGCGAATGGAAAAGAACGGAATAAAAATAAACTGGATTGAAGGAGATTTGCCGATGGATGAAAAACTAAAAAAAATAATTCAATTGATGAATGGTTGAATTGCTTAACTGCTATTCTCCCCCTTTGACTTTTATCTTTTAACTTGTAACTTCTTCATTAAAAATATCCTTTTTGATACAGAGCCGCAAAATCCATTGCAATCGCCACACTGTAATGAATTAAAATTCCGGGAACAATGGAACGGCTTTTCAGGCTTAATATTCCAAGTGCTATTCCGGCAACAATTGCAGCAAATGTTTCCGCCATGGGCTTTCCGAAATGTATCATGCAATAGGGTATCACCATAAAAAATATTGAATAAAAGCCAAGCTGACGACGGCTTCCGTGCAGCATGAACCCCCTGAAGAAAAATTCAACACCAATGAACTGAACAAAATACATTGCTTCCCATATCCAGAAATTTGGATAGAGCGGCTCATCATGCTTCAGTTCGTAAAACGGATAACGCAGCTGGAATGAATGTGTGGTCGACATCCAATATACCAGAGGGATCATGATAACCAGCATGACCATATAAATACCGTAATCCTTTTTTATATTTCCAAAACGTATACCGTAATCACTTAATTTTTCCCGCAACACCACTTTAACAACCAGTATCGGGATGACAAGGTAAAATATTACGACTATGCAAATCCAGTATATAAGGCGGTTCAGTTGTACGTTTCCTGTTTTACCAAGATGTTCGCTAAGGAAACCGGAAAATCCATTTATACCCATCGATTTCAGGAATACAATAAGATTCAGATACCCCGGAGCTTTACCTATATATTCAATGAATACTAATGAAACTGCGCTGATGACAGCAACCCATATAATTTTCCGGTCTGTTCTGTTCTTTAGAACTGTCGTGCGGTATGCTACCGACTCGCTTTCTGTTCTATCAAAAGTTTTATGAATAATATCGCTTATTCTTTTCAGCATGGAGCAAAAATAAGAAAGTCTCTGCACGCAGAGACCTTCTTGTTAGTATAATTTAGAAATAATAGTACCCGATAATAAAAAAAATCTCCTTAATCATCGAGGAGATTTTTATAAAAAGTAATTACAAATTAATTCTTTTCAAATGTAAGTGTGCCCGTTGTTGTTGAAGAACCACCCGAGTTGGAAGATGTACCATCAAAAGATACAATAAGTTCTTTGCTTGATAGTTCATCTAAAAGCCATACGGAAGGATAACCCATAGCATCAGTTCCTGTATACGAACTTGAACCACTCGTTGATGTATAAGATGTAGCTGACATAAGGACAGTTTCTTTATTTTTTAATTCAAATTCCTTGTTTGCCCCACCGAAATACCATCCGCCTTTCTCTGTATAAATATCTCCGTCATCATTGGTTACATTTTCATAGGTTTCATCCTTATCAAAGGTTACATTTTGAGTGTACAATATAGTTACCGGAGTGTAGGGTGTTCCGTCATAAGAACCAGTGAAGGTTCTTGTTGTACCGCTAAAAGTATAAATTTGGGTGAAGGAGTATGAGTTCCCTCCCCAAATATCAATTCCGGTAGTAGTTGTAGTACCTTCTTTAAGTTCCCATTCACCTACTAACCTTGCTTTCCTTGATTTCAGTGACAGAAAAGGATCGTTAGGACCTTTTTTACATGCCGGAAGAATTAAAACAAATGCCAGAAGCATTAAAAGAGCAATTTTTACTTTTTTCATAGTTTTATGTTTTTGGGTTTTTAATTATTAAATTTAAAAAGTACGGCAAAGTTATATATTTATTGCATAAAAAAAAGACGATACAAAATTTTTATTAATATTGAGTTGTTAATATACTATTCAATTTACTATTAACCAAATCTTTAGCTTTGTTGATTTTCAAAAGATTGCCTTTTATATTATATATCTTAGAAAAACAAAGAAAATTATAAATTTAATTTTCTATCCACTCCTCAATATCCTTTTGCTCTAAATATACATATTTTGTTTTTCGTACAACTATTCCATCTTCCACCCAGAAGATTGCAGGTAATTTTACGCCGGATCTTTTGACAAATTCAGGTCCGAGTAATATTGTATACGGGATATTGGAAGTTTTTGTTTCATCAAAGAATGTTTGCAGGTCTTCTTCAACACCGTTAAGCACAAAAAAGATGGGAATTTCAGAGTTTCGTTTTTTAATAATGTGCATTTTATAAGCCCCTATTCTGCAATGAGGACAATTAAGACTTATAAAGGCAATTATATGTTTACCCGTTCTGAGGTTTTCCTTGGGTTGTACGACTTTAGGATTATTATACAATATCTCCAGGCCTAAATCGTAATTCAGTTTTTCTTCATTTAAATTCCTTTCGGATGCATTTAAATCGACAGGGTTTAAAATAAAAGGAAGAGGGATAGAAACAATAAGTATCAGTGATAAGAAAACTTTAGAAAATTTCCAACTAAATCCTGCATGTTTCACATACAGTAAAAATGAAAGAAGCAATATCAAAATATTTTTAATAATTGATTCAAAAGGTGTTAAACTGATCAGGTTCCCAAAACATTTGCAATTGCCTTCATTACCCTCAATAAAAATCAATATAATAAGATAAATAGTAAATATTATGATGATGGCTATTGTTAATTTCAAAATATTTCTGTTCATGTAAATATTTGAAATCAGCATAAAGCCGATGAAAAATTCAAGTCCTATAAAAAACCTTGCTAATAAAGGTGCCAGGAACCAGTTCGAAACTCCTGTATCAATTAATGTAAGTTCAAACAATTCAACAGGAAATAATTTGGCATATGCCGAAAAAATAAAAACCAGCCCTAATATTACGGATAAAATAATGAAGAAAATTCTTTTCATTTACTTTCCTTTATATATAAAAGTACATTCAAAAAAAAAGGTGCCGGAAAACACGACACCCTTATCATAAAAAACATAAAATACTAATTTAATGTACATGAAGCACCAGCAATAGCTGAGTACGTTATTTCTGCATCATCGCAAGCATCCTCGGCATTCTTCTTAGAATAACCATCTAAGGGGATAGTAATTGGAGTGTTAGTAGTAAAAGTACATTCACATGTGTAATCTTTCTTACACGAAGTTAAACTCAGCGTTAAAACAAAAGCTGAAACGATTGTAATAGCCAGAACTTTTTTCATAGGATTTTGGTTTAGTTTATTTCCTGCAAATATATATATTTTTTAAATATTAAAACGTTTTAATAAAATTTTATTAAATTTTTATATCTATTTTAATGACCTTAAATTCT
>JAZDMF010000359.1:0-6616 GCA_043801235.1 Bacteroidota bacterium
TAATGACCATTGACTATACAGGCTGCTATAAACCATAAACTAAAGACCATAATTGAAATTCATTGAAAATAATGGAAACTAAAAGTAAATGGCTCTCATGTTTGTATGGCGCAATAGCCGGGATATGGCTGCTGGCTTCGGGCGAAGCTGCTTATTTTTATGTTCAGTATATAAAAAATAAAGAAGCGGCAGAGGAACTGAAGAAACAAGAGAAGGTGCTGAGCGATACCCTTACCGCTTTTGATAAGTTGAAATATTATGTGAATGAACTTGCCACGAATGATTCCATTGCCCATGGATCATTTGGTTTTTGCGTAGCAACAGCCGACAGCGGTAAAATTATTTATGAGCAGAACAGCGATGTAAGCCTAATTCCTGCATCATCCCTGAAAATAGTTACTGCCGGAACTGCACTGAAACTATGCGGTGCAGGATATGTTTTTCCCACTTACCTGCAGTACTCAGGAACGATAAACCCTGCAACAAAAACACTGACTGGAAATATTTACATACGCGGAAGCGGGGACCCTACCCTGGGATCCAATAATTTTGGCGGCAATACTTTTTACGGAGTTCTGCAGCGCTGGCTCACAGCCATCCACAGCCTGGGTATCGATTCAATAAACGGAGCCATTATTGGCGACGGTGAACTTTTCGATTACGATGCAACCCCCGGCGGATGGGCATGGGAAGATGTGGTGAACAGTTACGGAACTGCGCCTTCAGGACTTTCATTCCGCGATAATTGCTATGATGTTAATGTCTCAATAAGCGGGGGAGGAGTTTACGGAAGCATTTCTCCTGAAGTTCCCGGCCAGAAAACACAATCGTCAATACTTTATAATGCCGGAATTTTTAACAGCTATGTTTATACGGCAGGTCCGCCTTTTGTTGCCGAACGCATTATGCGCGGCGAAGTGAAATGGGGAGGAACGTATTCATGCCCCGTACCCGACCCTGCTTATTTCTGCGCACATTCGCTTTATAAATATCTTGTCAAAAACGGGATTAAAGTCAGTGATTCTGCCACTACTATACGAAGATTGCGGATAGAAGGCAATTACGAAAAGCCGGAGCGCAAGGCAATATTAACAACTTATTCCCCCGCTCTTTCAAGCATAGTGTATTACACATTGCATGTAAGCCAGAATATGTATGCTGAAACCTTGCTGAAACTTCTATCGGTTGTAAAAAACGGTTACGGCAGTACGCTCGGAGGAATTAAGGTAATGTATAATTACTGGAGTGATAAAAATATTGATATGCGGGGATTCTACATGACGGATGGCAGTGGCTTGTCAAGAAACAACAATGTGTCTGCAAAACATCTCACGTACATTCTTGTATCATACGCAAATGATTCCACAATTTTTAAAACTTTTTATAACTGCCTTCCTGTTATTGGTGAATCAGCCCTGGCCGGCAAATCCGATTCTCTTCCCATAGTAAAATATGATATCCATGCAAAAGGTGGTTATATGAGCCGTGTACGGAGCTATACAGGTTATTGCAAAAATAAAAACGGGAAACTGCTTGCTTTTACCATGATAGTGAACAATCAGGAATTTGCGTGGAATACATTGCTAGAGAGAATGTACAGGATTATGAAAATTATAACACAACTCGAATAATAATCAGAAAAAAACAGGGTTCTAATAATAAACAATATTTCAGCTTTCATGAAAAGGATAATATTCATTATAGCATTTATAATCGTATCACATTTCTGTCTTTATTCCCAAAACATAAGTTTACCTGTCTTCCGGACCACCGGTCCGGAAAGACTTTCAGAGCATATCACCAAAGGCATCACAAACGACAGCGATAAAATTGTTGCCATTCATAAATGGATCACCAATAATATAAAATACGATGTTAAAAAATGGCTGAACTTCAATTACGATCCTGTACCTCTGAACAAGGTGCTAAAAAAACGAAAAGCCAATTGCCTTGGCTACAGCGAACTTTTTAACGAAGTGTGCAAATATGCGGGAATCAATTCTGTTAAAGTTACAGGATATGTAAAGGATATGAATATCGACATCGTTGATGATTTTTATCTTGATGAACATGCTTGGAATGCAGTTTTGCTTGATAAAAAATGGAAATTTGCAGATGACTGCTGGGATGCAGGCCACATTGAGTACAGTAAAATTACTTTCTTCGGGCATATCGTAAAATTGGTCACTTTCGGAAAAAAAGTAATCATAAAATATAAGCCCCGCTTTGTAAAAGATCCTTCTGATGATTATTTTCTGAAAAACGGGAATCAGTACAAGCATGATCATATTGCCCTAAATCCATTGTGGCAGCTGATGGAACCGAATATCACCATAAATCAGTTTAAGACCGATAGTTCGTTTCATTACTTTCTGACCAGAAAAAATGATAACTGGAAATACGATGATGCCAGTGATAAAGAAAGGCTGGCATATTTTCTTGCGGATGAAAATTACAAAATCATTGCAGATGGAACGGAAGGCAATAAGTTCAATTTCAGAAATCATTACTGCCTTGCAAATGCATGGTATGCCATAGCTGAAAATGAATTTTCTAAAATTAATCCGGAATCAGTCAATAAAGTCGAACAGGCCGAATTTTGCGATACAGTAATTTATTGCACACAGAAAGCCCTGACCGAATACGATACCAATGCATCGTTTTTGCACAGGCAGAAAAATGAATTACTGAAAAATAATATAATTAAAAAAAACACTTGTATTCAGCAAAACAATAAGCTTATCCGCTCTACCAAATATGTTTTGAGAAACCTGAATAACGGCATCACACTCTCAAAAAGAAATATTAAATATTCAAAAAAACTTATAAAGTTTTATTATGGGAAACTGCGCAAATTAAAAAAGAATACCTCATTTTATAAAAAGAAACATCCGTTAACCACAGCTACCATTGACTCACTTAATTTTTATTATGATGTTCTATTTACCGGTGATTCCATTGCATGGCAACAGGATTCAATGAAAGATAATTTTACATATCAGGACCTGCTTTATGAAAACATCACAAAAAGCAGGAATACATACTCTTCCGCATCAAATAATTTTACAAGCGGTGAAATAATGTTGAAAACATTGAGGTACGCATATTACGATGATTACGATTATTATGTAAGAAGTATTAAAGATTCGCTTATCAGTAAAAAATATGATAACGACCAATTGCTTTTTTCCGACAGTATTTTCATGGTAAAATCATTGTATTACAAGCTAAAACAAACAAGAAATAAGGTTTACAGGAAGGCGTCACTTTTTAAAAACAAAGCTCAATTCCTTACAAAACTTAAAGGGAGTGTGATTTCTGATGGTGATCTTAATGAAGACTATGAACAGAACATAGGCCTTATGGAAAAAGATGTTAATGCATTTTCAGATATAATGAAAGAATGGATTTCCAGATATTCAGAACTCAAACGCTATTGCAGAAAACAAAAAAAGATAACAAAAAAAGAGCTTAACTCCTATGTGGATGAGAAAACTACCGAATACGGTTTTTATGCTGTAAGAAGCGGATACATCAAACATCATTACTCTGCTTTGATTTCAAATAATAAATTTCATCTGAAGAAAACGAACGAATTAAGAAGAAAAGCAGAAAAGATGAAAAAGAAATTAGAAAAATAAGAAATGATGAATGGATTTCAAATTCTCAATCATCGTTTGAGTCAAAGCGCGCAGTCATCATTTTCTTCAGTTCGCCCAGATGGAATTCAATCAGCCCGTCAATGGGCGATTGCACAATGTTCTGAATCATGATTTTATTTTCTTCCGCCACTTCTTTAAGAATATCTGAGAAAACAAATGCCACGGAACCCGTCCAGTTCACAGGCACTTCCCTGCAACGCGAATAGCGCAGCAACTGGGTATGGAAAAAATCACCAAAACATTTCTTTACAAGTTCACGGAAAAAATTCTGCGAAATATTCTCCGATGCAAACCTTGAAAAGGATGCAAGAAAACGGTTGGGGAAAGGTTTCTGGTAAATATGTGTCAGTATCTCTACCCTGTTGTAACCATATTTCTGCAGGAACAAATCACATATTTCTTTCGGGGCATGCTGCGTCAGGATTTCTTTGAGCACTTGTTTTCCTATATATGCAGCGCTTCCTTCGTCGCCCAGCATAAAGCCAAGCGACGGAATGTTTTCAGTAATTTTTTTCCCATCAAAAAAACAGGAGTTTGAACCCGTGCCCAGAATACAGGCAATTCCTTCCCCTGTTCCGCATAATGCACGTGCTGCGCCAAGCAGGTCGTTTTCCACTTCTATCCTTGCATTAGGAAATAAAGGAATCAGCGCATCTTCAACAATAACGCTTCTGTCGGCCGATGAGCAGCCTGCCCCGTAAAAAAATACTTCCTTTATGTTATGACTGTCAATATATGGAACAAGGTCCTTATCTACTTCCGTATTTATATGAATTGAATCAATAAAAAAAGGATTAAACCCATTGGTCTGAAATGGCCTTATATCCTGGCTGCTGTGAATAAGTCGCCAATCGGTTTTGCTAGCTCCGCTGTCGGCAATTAAAACGGGATGGCTCATATTTTATTTTTAATGGTTAAATTGCTGTATTGTTAAATTGTTTCTAAATTTCCACATTTATTATTAGCATCAATCATATAGCAATTAAGCAATATGACAATTTAGCAATATTTTCTCAGTTTACGTAAAACTTGTATGCGTGTTCAATATATTATTCTATATGTGTTACAGGTTTTATTAATACTTTCTTTTTCCATTTTCCGCTAAGATAATAGGAAATTGTTATTCCCACTCCAATCATCCATGCAATGGGCAGCGACCACCATATGCCATGAACACCCATAACTTCCGAAAGATAATAAGCAAGCGGAATGCGCACCACCCACAGGGTGAATAAAGTTATGATCATGGGTGCAAGCGTATCACCAGCGCCACGGAAAACACCGGTGTTAACAAATAAAACAGAAAACAAAATATAAAAACCTCCAATGATCATCAGGTATTCTTTGCCTATTCGTATTACTTCGGCATCGCCGGTAAAAGCACTCATTAAAGGAATGGCAAACACCAATACCAAAATGGAAACGGATACGGATATCAAACCCGTCATCCATTGGGTGGAAAATAAACCTTTTCTTACACGCTCGTATTTTCCCGCACCAATATTCTGTCCTGTAAATGCCATAAGCGCCATAGAAAAATTCATCGCCGGAAGTATGGCAAACGAATCAATTCCGCCTGCAATGGTGTATGCAGCCACCGTATCGGTTCCGTATGAATCAACAAGTTTGATAAGAAACATCTGCCCGACGGCAACAGAAAATTGCTGAATACCGGAAGGCAAACCAATGTTCAAACTTTTTAAAAAAATATACCTGTCGAAAAATATTCTGATGAATGATATGCGGATAAATTCATGCTTTTTGTTGAGATAAAAAGTTGCAATAAGAAAAGCGGCTGCCTGTGAAATCACTCCTGCATATGCCGCTCCTTCTATTCCCATTCCGGCATAAACAATAAATATTATTTCCAGAATTATACTGAGCAATATGGAAATAATCATAAAGTACAAGGGGGTTTTTGAATCACCCAGTCCTCTCAATATAGCCATTGTTCCGGTAAAACCAGCCATAAAAATAATCCCCGTGAAAAGGATCCGTACATACTTCACGGCATCAGGCAGTACATTTTCAGGAACGTCGAGCAGGCGGAAAATAGGTTCACAGAATATAATCGCTGTTATGCCTATTACAATAGAAGCAAAAAATAAAAATATATAGGCTGTGTCGACGGCACGTTTGACCTTGTCAAAATCCCTGGCTCCAAAATATTGCGAAATGATGATAGTGATTCCGCTGGTAATTCCGATGAGCAAAGATATCATTGCAAAAATAACGGGAAAAGATACACCTACTGCGGCTACTGCACTTTTGCCAATATAGTTGCCCACAATAATCCTGTCGATAACGGTATTCAGAATCTGGAAAACATTACCGATCAGCATCGGCATGGCAAAATAAAATATAAGCTTCCCCTCTTTTCCTACAGTAAGGTCTTTCATGAAATCACATCAAGAAATAATAAACTAATTTTACATAAATAAACAATTGTGAGAAAAAAGTCCAAAGTCCCAAATCTCAAGCCCAAAGCCCAAAGAAAAGAAAAACAGGATCATAGTTTATTCAAAATTGAACCAAGTATTCTTTTAAGTTCAGTTGATTCATTTACCAAATAGATACATTTTTCATCATCTCCAAATTGCAGACGATTATATATTCGTAGAAAATAGTTTGCTTCACGCATTTCTTTCAGCGATATGCCAATTTTTGTTTTAATATCTGGTTTTATTGGAGAACCCTGTGACTCTTCATAATTTGCTCCGCTTGACGTTGATGCTTTGATAAGCTGTTATTTTGAATCTATTGTTCCTACAGTATTTTTAAACGTGCGTAGATAAATAACTACATACACCGCAAACCGCATTAATCTTTCACAAAGATCTTTCTTCTTTTCCCTTTCCTGTGTCGTATTTTTTCCTTTGAATTTGGATTTTGGGGCTTTGGACTTGGTATTTATTCACAATAATTTTGCATAATACCCATAATTAAATGTCATA
>JAZDMF010000399.1:0-18283 GCA_043801235.1 Bacteroidota bacterium
TTCCCGATTGTCCGCTTGAGAAATACCGTGAAGCCCTGTTTCTTGAGGAAACCAACGACTACATTGCTGTTTGGTACGGTAAAAAATATTCAAAGGATGAGGCCGTAAAAGTTTCGGGAATAAAAAATGTTTTCTGGCTCGATGCTTTCGATACCGCGCTGAAAGAAGTGATGTCATTATGTGAAAATGTATATCTGAATGCCAACGAAAATCCGCGTTATTCAAACCCTGTTCCTTACAGGGATATAAGGTTTAATCATGATCTGAATGCAAAATTTCCGTTACATAAATATGAACGAAGCGCACCCATAGTAAGCAAACTCCGCATGGTCAAATCAAACATCGAGATTGAACTGATCAGGAAGGCAATTGATATTACAGCCAAAGGTTTTGACCGCTTGCTGAAATTCGTGAAACCCGGCGTGATGGAATATGAAGTTGAAGCCGAAATCACTCATGAGTTTATCCGCAACAAAGCCAATGGCCATGCCTATTATCCGATTGTTGCATCGGGCGCTGGTGCGTGTGTGCTGCATTATATTGAAAATAATAAGATATGTAAGAATGGTGATTTGCTTTTACTCGATTTCGGCGCAGAATATGCCAATTATGCTGGCGACCTTTCGCGCACCATTCCCGTAAACGGAAAATTCAATAAACGCCAGAAAGAAATTTATTCCGCTTGTCTTAACGTGATGAAAGCCGCGAAAAAGCTTATGGTCGCAGGCACAACCATCGATACATATCACGCGCAGGTTTGCAAAATAATGGAGAAAGAGCTTATAAAAACAGGATTGTTCACTGAAAAGGATGTAAAGAATCAGGATCCCGCAAAGCCATTATTTTTCAAATATTATATGCATGGCACTTCCCATTTCATAGGACTTGATGTGCATGATGTGGGAACAAAACAGGATATATTTAAACCCGGAATGGTATTTTCATGCGAACCTGGAATTTATATACAGGAAGAAGGAATCGGGATCAGGATTGAGAACGATATTCTTATCACAAAAAAAGGAAATATTGATCTGATGGCGCATATTCCTGTGGAAGTTGAGGACATTGAACGACTAATGAAGAAGAAATAAGCTGTTCAAGGTTTAATATTGGACTTATGATAAATGAATGATGGGGCGTATGAGAGTCATTGAGAAACGGAGAAAAAAGAAAAAGTTATAGTGCGATAAAGCGAAATAAGTATTTTTGAAACATAATTCCAAAACAGAAAGCTATGATAAAAAAATCCCTGCTCTTCCTGATATTGCTGGCTTTTCTCTGTCATAACAGTTTTAGCCAGGATTCCACTTCGGCTTTCCCGATAAAGGTCAAATACGGAATTTATATCAAGAAACTTGAGCCTGATTTTAAGACCGGTAAATTTGTTACGGAATTTTACTGGTGGACCTTGTTTCATAATGATTCTGTTAAAACCGATTATACCCAGGATGATATCATGAACATGGAATATGTAAACTGTTCCGACTGTGAAACAGGGCAGTTCATGCAGGATTTGCAGGAGTTCCGGGTTCTTGATTCGAATTATTTCTACTTTACCGGAAGGCATGAGGGAGAATTCACCTTTAATCCGAATTTCAGCGACTATCCTTTTGATAAACAGGCCCTGCCCATCAAACTTGAAAATGTGCTGATAACATCAGACCAGCTCCTTTTTGAAACAGATACGGTATCCTATTTCAATTCAAAACAAGATCCGAAATTTTATGGGATTTCCGATGACCTGCTTTCGCACAAGTCGAGGGAGTTCAATATTACCGGAACAAAGTTTATAGTAAATCCGGGTGTTTACAATACAAATTTCGGAGACCCTGACATGCCTTTTCTTTCAAAGTATTCACGAATGGAAACACAGGTGCATATCGATCGCGCTGTGATACCTTATCTCGCTAAAATTCTCCTTCCTATCATGATCATCCTTTTCCTTGTTTACTTTGCTTTTTACATTCCGGCGGAACGTATCGATGTCAATGCTGCATTGACCGTGACTTCACTGCTTTCAGCAATAGCCTTTCAGATGGCGATCAACTCCAGCCTTCCCAATATCGGTTACCTGATTTATGTGGATAAATTGTTCCTGCTTTGTTACAGCCTTATTGTACTTGCTATGGCTGAATCGATCGTTACTTACTACTTAGACCGAACCGGAGTAAAGGAAAAAGTAAGGATGGCCATTAAAACAGACATTGTATTCCGCTTCCTTTTTCCGGTATTATTCTTTATTGGTTGCTTTGTTTTTATCTGATGATGATGGAACTTTAAACTTTTAACTTTTAAAACCTTACAAAATGTTTGATACAAAAACCTACGTTAAAAGAAGAAACCTGCTGAAAAAAGAATTCTCAAGCGGTATTCTATTATTTTTAGGCAACACTGAACTGCCAATGAATTATTCACAGAATGTTTATCATTTCAGGCAGGATAGCACCTTCCTGTATTTTTTCGGAATTGATGAACCCGGACTTGCCGCAATTATAGATATTGATAATAATAAGGAAATAATTTTCGGCAACGATGTGGACATTGAAGATGTGATATGGACAGGCCCTGTTCCTATGCTCAAAGACAAAATTCAGAATGTTGGTATTACTGAATGTGCAGCATTTTCAAAACTTTCTGAGTTTATTGAAGAAGCAAAGAATCAAAACCGTCAAATTCATTTCCTGCCTCCGTATCATCCCAACAATCAGATATTGTTGAATTCACTTCTTGAAATTCCTTTTGCAAAAATGAAAGAAGATGTATCCCTCGATTTTATAAAAGCTGTCGTGAAACTCCGTTCTGATAAAGGGAAAGAAGAAATTAAAGAAATCGAGAAAGGATTGAAAATTGCGCATAAAATATTCACCAAAGCCATGAAAATGGTAAAACCCGGCATGTTCGAATATGAAGTTGCAGGCGTGATGGAAGGAATAGCCCGTTCGAAAAATGGTTCCCTGTCTTTTCCTACGATCCTTTCTGTCCGCGGAGAAATACTGCACGGGCATCATCACAACAACCAGATGAAAGACGGCGATCTGCTTTTGCTTGATGCAGGTTTTGAAACGCCTTCACATTACGCAACCGATCACACACGCGTGGTTCCGGTGAACGGAAAATTTTCGCAGAAGCAAAAAGAAATATATCAGATAGTGCTTGATTCGCAGATGGCAGCCATCGAAGCTATAAAACCGGGAGTAACGTATCTAAGTATTCACCTGCTTACATGCAGAGTGATAGCAAAAGGTTTGATAGATATAGGCTTGATGAAAGGCGATGCTGATGAAGCCGTAAAAGCCGGAGCTCATGCCCTGTTCTTCCCTCACGGACTGGGGCACATGATGGGACTTGATGTTCATGACATGGAAGACATAGGGCAAATATATGTTGGTTATGATGATGAAACCCGTCCCATCGATCAGTTTGGTACTGCATACCTGCGACTTGGAAGAAAATTAGAACATGGATTTGTTCTTACCGTTGAACCAGGAATTTATTTCATTCCGGAATTATTCAGCCTGTGGAAATCGGAAAATAAATTTGCTGAATTCATCAATTACGATAAGGTGGAAGAATATGTTGGATTTGGCGGAATACGCCTGGAGGATGATGTTCTGGTAACTACTGACGGATATAAAGTATTGGGGAAACCCATACCGAAAACTATTGAAGATGTTGAAAAGCTAATGGCGAAATGATTAATTATTAATGTTAAATTTTAAATGAAGAACTATGGAAAATTATAAAGAAAAAGAAAACGTAATTGTTACTAAAACATTTAATTTCGCTTTGAAAATCATTGGCCTTTATTCCATCCTCATAAAGAACAGCGAATATGTTTTATCAAAACAACTTTTAAAGAGTGGTACTTCAATTGGTGCTAATGTTGAGGAGTCGGTTGCTGCGCAAACAAAAAAAGAATTTATTTCTAAAATGTCAATCTCAGCAAAAGAAGCAAGAGAAACGAGATATTGGTTGCGTTTGCTTGATCGAAGTCAGTTAGTGAAATATAATTATTCTTCCTATTTGACCGATATTGAAGAAATAATAAGAATCATCACCGCCATTGTAAAAACGTCGCAAACTCAAATAAAAAAATAAATATTCATTTATAATTAAACATTAAACATTTATAATTTACAACAATGGAATTAATTTTTAATAATGCACAGATTCATTATATGGTTGAAGGAAAACTCAAGCAACACACAATTGTATTGCTACATGGTTTCACTGAATCTCTTGATATCTGGGATGATTTTTCTGCTGAACTAAGTGTTGATTTCAAGGTGATATGCATTGACCTGCCTGGTCATGGCAAAAGCGAATGCGTGTCAAAAGCACACAGCATGGAGCTAATGGCCGATATTGTTAAATCAGTTCTCACTGAAGAATCAGTTGAAGAATGCGTTATGATCGGGCATTCAATGGGTGGTTATGTAGCACTTTCTTTTGCAGAAAAATATCCTGCAATAATAAAAGGGCTCGGGTTATTTCACTCATCTGCTTTTCCTGATACTGCTGAAGGCAAGGCCAACCGCGCAAAAGCAATAGAAGCCATTGAAAAAAACCATTCAGGTTTTATCATGAGTTTCATTCCTGATTTGTTCGCTGAAGCTAATCGCGAATCATTAAAAAACGAAATAATTTTAATGGTTGAAAAAGCACAGATGATGACAAAGGAAGCCATTGTTGCAGCACAACTTGGAATGATGGAACGTGGCGACAAACGTAATGTTCTGGTAAATGCATCTTTTCCTGTTCTTTTTATTGCAGGCAAACTCGACACCCGCATACCTTTTGAAAAGGTGCTTGAAATGATTGCCATTCCTAAGGATTCTTCGACTCTGTTGCTTCACGATATTGCACATATGGGGTATATGGAAGCGCGCGACAAAACATTATATGCCGTGAAATGTTTTGTTGAGGGGGCGTTTTGCTGAGGATGTTCCTTTGTTAGCATACGTCCCTCATAATAAGTCCCAAGATTCAAATTCCAAATACCAAGGCCCAAGAAATTACTCCATCAGACTTATAGGGATTTTGGGCTTGAAATATTAACAAATGCAAAACAGATCCCGTTTTCATAAAGAACAATTTTTTTACTGCTTTCTATATGAAAACAATGCGGATTTATATCAACTTTTAGCCTGCCCGGCTAAAAATTGAAAAGAAATAACTAAAAACTTATTCATATATCATTTTTTTTTCTACATTTGATTGCACAATCAGTAAAAACAGAAAGCCATGACAAATTTTTTATGTCCTCACTGCCGCGGTCACCTGAGAGTATATAACAGCATCATATTCCTTACAAAGACCACCAAAGGGAAATCGGCATTACTGCTGATCAATCCTGAACTGGGCAATTACAGTGTTAAAATGCACCCCACATACGATCATTTTAATGAGGGCGAAGTGGTTAATTTCATTTGTCCTATTTGCTATGAAAATCTTGATGCGGAAGAATTCGACAAGAATCTTGCTAAAATAATAATGCAGGAAGATGACGGCAAAGAGTCAGTTATTGTTTTTTCAAAGATAGTTGGCGAAAAATGCACCTACCAGGTATCACAGGAAGGCGTAACATCTTTCGGCAAGGATAAAACAGAATACGAAAGCTTATTCGGCGATATTTTCTAGATTACGCTGTAATCTGGATTTTTTTTCCCCCGCAGGTTTTATTTTTTTCCTGCGGGTTTTTTTTTTGAAAAATTTTTCCGGAAGACAGGGCAAATGATAATGCCTCATTAAAATGTGATTTTATATTGTGGCATTAAAGTCCTGCCAAGCTGGTATGTATAATACACTTCGCCTTGTTTTCTGTTAAAATACTGGCTGTACACATTTTTCTGATCAAAAATATTCATGATTTCCAGAGCCCATTCTATTGTAATTTTTTTTCCATTCATTTTGAATGATATTTTCAGATCGGTGCGGCTGTATGGCGGAAACTGCCTGGAAAATGCATGAAGATCATCAAAAACTGTTGTCTGATTTAATATTGATTCATCAATGTTTATAGGTGTATAACGCTGCCCGCCGCAGTATATAGATTTTAAATTAAAAATGAATGATTTCTGGCGCTTTTCTTTTTTCTTGCTTTTCAAAATAAATTCTTTCCCCGCCAAAAAGTTTACAGAATAGTTCCCGTTGAAGATGGTATTGCGCTCCACGCCATCGCTGCCTTTATATTTTGAATTATATACCGATGAGGTAAGCAGGAAGTAAAGTTCTTTATGAAGAAAGCGTTCAAGTGTAAATTCCAATCCGTAATTCTCGCCCGTGCCTGAACCTATTAATGTGTCGGGCGACCAGAAATCAAAGTTGGCACCAAGATTAAGCACTGAAAAATCCGATGTTTCTGATCCATCAACCGGCACATCAATAATTTTTTGGTAATACAGTTCCGTTTTAAACCGCATGAATTCTGCAATTTTCCAGTCGTACCCAACAACAAAATGCTTGCTGTGAAGGAATCCGAGCTGGTCGTTCGTTTTAATGATGCTGCCATCCGGGAGTTGAACCTGCCGGTAAAATACTGTAATGGGAACGGTCTGACTGTGCATGCCAAAACCGACATTTAATGAATGTACTGGCGCAAAACCCCATTTAAATCCAATACGAGGCTCTAAAGACCCTGTTTTGTTATAACTCAGATACTGATAATGAAGACCGGTGTTAATGGTAAGGTTGTTCAATATTTTATATTGCCACTGAAAATAGGGTTGAAGAAGACTGGTTGTTCCTTTGTATCCGGTGATGTTCCTGAACTGATTGTTGCCGGCAAAATAAAGACTGTCTATCAGGTCATATGCCATCCAGGTTACACTGGCGCCCACTTTACAGTTATGATGAGCATTAATTTTTTTACTGATAAATAATGACACAAAACTCTTCTCTTCGGTAAAACGGCTGCCTTCATAGGGAACGGTCATTAATGTAGCCGGAACCACAGAATCTTTATCAGCAGTGAACTCATGATAAATAGCTGCAAATGTAATTTTGGCATAGGTTTTATTGTTAAAAATATAAATGTCCGATAATCCGGCAATCCCGGTGGTTGAATGATTGATAATGTCCCATCCTTCGATGCCATAAAAATCTATTTTCTCTTTGGTTGTATCTTTTTTGCTGTCCTGAAGAGCAATGTTGCTGATACCGCCAAGTCCGAAGAATGTTATATGACCGAATTTTGTTTTGGGAAAGTTGAGTTTTAAGGCAAGGTCCTGGTACCTTGGAATTGCAGAACCTGTTCCAAGCTCGATATTAAATTTACTGAAGAGATCAAGTATTGAATAACTATAATCGAAGATGTATGATGAGACGTTTTTTTTCGAGATCGGCCCCTCGGCGCCGGCTTCCAGCCCGTTAAATCCCATCTGCGCCATAAATTCGTGCTTTTCGTTGTTCCCGTTTCTCATTTTAAGATCGAATACGCCTGAAATAGCATTGCCGTATTCGGCGGGAAAAGCAGAAGTTATAAAGTCGGAGTTCGAAAGCATGCTGTTTTTAAGCATGCAGATAGGTCCGCCCGAAGTACCGAATGCTGCGAAATGATTCGGGTTGGGAATATCCACGCCTTCCAGCCTCCACAATAATCCCGACGGGGTATTACCTCGAATTACAATATCATTGCGCGCATCATTATTACCAACAACACCTGCAAAGTTGGAAGCCATCCGGCCTACATCGCTCCGGGCTCCCGCATAAAGTTCTGTTTCCTCCACTGTAAAAATACGCGAACTCAAGGCCGTCATTTTGTTTATCGGTTCCGTTTTATCGGAAGATCCGCTCACCACCATTTCTTTAAACGACATTACACGTTCTTCCATTTCAACTGCCAGTACCATCTCTTTTCCCGAAGTCAGCAGAAGGTCGGTAAGGAAAACATCATTATATCCAACGAAACTTACTTTTAGATCAACCCTTCCGATCTTTATATTTTCAAGCCTGAATTTTCCGTCAATATCGGATGCCACACCCATGAACGGACTGCTGTCCACGATAATAATATTTGCGCCTGGAATAGGAGTGTTTGTGGTTTTATCTGTTACTGTGCCGCGGATGGTCTGAGTAAATTCCTGCGCCGCCAATTTGTTACTTAACAAGAAAGAAAGCAGCAGTATTTTATAAAATATTTTCATCAGCATTATTCATTTGGTATAAAAACCGAATTATATAACAACAGATATTTATGAATATCCGTAATGCGCAAAATGATGTTTTAAATTTTCGTAAATATATGTTTTATCTTCCCTGCTAAGTGAAAAAACGTTCTTTTTAAAACTTTTATTTTGATTTCTTTCAATGGCATCTTCAAATTCCCTTGTAAAAGGCAACGCGAGTTTCATATAGGCATTTTTTATTTCCTCAGCGGGATTTTTTTCAAGGCTTTCAAATTTAATTTCACAGAACGATTGTTCAGGTAAATTTCCGGAATGCTTATGAATGTATGTCAACATACGATCAAATACTTCCACTGTGTTTTTGACAGTGGCCGGAACAAAACCCGGCATCATGTTATTTTGCCGGCCTACAATATTCCACATGTTTACTGTTGATGGAATTACGTCATACGGATTTCGGCAGATATGAATAAATTTTGCTCCGGGAAATAATTTCAAAAGGGTTAATATGCGCTGCGAGTGAAACGGGTTTTTTAAAATTATCCGTTTCGCTGTGTTCATTTTCATTTTTTTACAAAGCTCTGTCATTGCGTTTTTCCATTCTTCATATTCTTTCCCCTGCAGATCAAAATCGGGATAATTGAGCAGGAAAAACTGCCCGGCGTCAGGATAGATAAGTTTTGTCAGCGGGGAACATCCGCACATTTTAAGTATTGCAAACTCGTCCTCCTGCGGGTCATCTGCACGTATCAATACATTATCGAACGGGCGTTTAAACTTTTTGCCCATTAAAAAATTCATTACAGGCTTGTAATATTTTTCTGAAACCAGAAAACTGTCGGGCAATGTAACATGAAAATGCATCAGGGTTGTCCCGTTGGGATCATGCTGCAATAAATGATGCAGGTATGTGCTTCCGGTCCGCCAATGGCCAATAATAATCAGGGGGGCATCAGGTAAAGGAATTGAACGGATTTTTTTTTTGTAATAAAACTTTTCAGCAACTGAGAAAATGGAAGCCCAGAATGCATTTTGAAAGAGAAACAGAAACCGGAAGAAGAAGGGATACCTGAAAGAAAAACCGTTTTTACGAGCAAGCCTGAAGAGTATTTTTAACCTGACACCATAGAGCAAGTATGCAAATTTCATCGGATGTGATTAAAATATTTTATCGCATTTGAAAAATAAAACACGAAAAAAAAATTCCGGCAAAATACGGTTTCATGCACGTTTTGTTTTTTCCTTTTGAATGAAATCGGCAATTGTATTAACGGACTGTAAAATAAACAGGGCAAGATTCTGATCGTTTATCTCCACATCGTATTTGCGCTGCAGCGCCAACACAATTTCCAGCGAATCAATAGAGTCAAGTCCGAGCCCTTCACCAAAAAGAGGAGCGTCATCAATAATATCCTCCGGAGTAATCTCAGGTATTTGTGTTGCTTCAATTATTAAAACTTTAATTTCGCGTTTTAGTTCTGTCAAATCTGTATCAGGCATTTCTTATAGAATATAATTTTGTTAAGTTTCGCAGGGTTGTTGTGTAAAACAAAACTGCTTTCATGTATTTTGACGGTGAAAAAATAATACTTTATTTTTAAACGGGAACATATTTTCCAAAAATATTTCAGGATTCTATTCGTGCCATTTTTCAGCAAGTTCAACATAAGCAACCGCTATAACTGCTTTTTTGCTGTCAGTCTGCATTTTCAGAACATTCATTTATAATTTTAACTCCGCATAAAATACATTGTATAAAATAATTTACCTTATCAAATTGTCTACTTCGGCTTTTGTTTTTTCTTCCCAACGGGGATTGACAAATTTTGTACCGTCCCAATCAAAATGAACCATAAAAAATGTTTCATCATAGCAAGATAATTTCGACCCTCTGTCGGGTGTATGTTCAATAAAAACAAGCTTTTGGGGATCAATATTTTTTTCAGCACAAATATCTGCCGCTAGTTGCGTATTGCATTCCGTAACCGATGAACCCGGATTGTCGCCATACAGCTCGGTAGCAATTACTATTATTTTGTCTGTTTTTTCAATTATTTTAAGACCGCATTTCGAAGGACTTTTCCAAAGCCCCGGATACGAATAAATAAAATCAATATAATTCACAGATGTTTTCATGTTGATCTCATCGAGATAAAACCCCGTGGCTTGCGGCGAAATTTGCTTTGTGTACCGGAGTTATTGATGCTCCGCTGCCTGCCTTGCCGGCAGGAAGCCTGTGTGGCGGGGTCATTCATTCAATTTTATTATTGTTTTCTTTTTATGTTCTTGCCAAAACTAACAACGATTAAATCTCTTTTGCGGGGAGTGTATGTCATATCCCGCATTTCTTTATTGACAACTTTCGCAATCAGTTTATACATTTTCTTTCCCTGCGTTTCATCTTTATAGAAAGCATCCCAGGCATAATGATAAAGTTCCTGAAGTCGTCCGGGACTCATGTGTTTAGGCTGAAATACCACTTTGCCTGCATTATAATGATCCCAGTCCATATCAATAATTCTGTTTTGTTTTATTAAATCATCGTGCGTTTTAGTATGCGGAAAAGGTGTGAGCACAGTAAATTCAGCTAAATCAAGATTTATTTCCAGCAAAAAGTCTACAAGTCTTTTTATGTCGTCTTCCGTTTGATTATCCATCCCCAGCATAATGGTGCCTTCTACTGCAATGCCATGATCCTGGTAGCGTTTTACCCGTTCTTTAATATAATCTGATGTATCAAAAACAGCCTGATAAACATACCATGCGCCAGCCCTGGCAGCCAGATCAAGTACTTCGGGCTTATCTTCAATGGTATGACAGCACCAATTTTTCTTTAGCGGTATCATTTCTTTAAATAAATCCATTTCCCATTTTGTATCCTGAGCCAGTGAATTGTCAACAATAAACAAACGATTATTATCCATTTGCGCCAATTCTTCTATTGATTTTTCAATAGGGCGGGGACGAAACTCGCGTCCGCCGAGATATGTTACAGCACAAGGATAACAGCTGTATTTACATCCCCTTGAGGCATGAAATAAATCAACCATTCGAAAACCTTTGTGGTAATATAAATCTTTTGATAAAATATCTCTGCGGGCAGGTCCTACCAATTCTATTGCAGGACGTTCATTCATGTAATTATACATCTTCTTCAGGCATCCGTTTTTAAAATCTTCCATCACCTGCTCCATTCGCCCTTCGGATTCGCCAAGGAAAACGGTATCAGCATGCAACATGGTTTCTTCGGCATGCAGCATAGTGGAAATACCGCCAAAGATTACTTTTTTCCCTCTTTTGCGAAATTCGTCAGCAATTTCCCAGCCTCTTTTAATCTGGGTGGTCAGCATCATTGATATGCCAATTATATCAGCAGGATCATCGTAGCTGAATGACTGCACGTTTTCATCTATAAATTCAACTCTGACATAATCGGGCAGGGTGGCTGCAAAAACAACAGGTCCGTGGGGTGGTAAATTAAAAGCAGTTTGTCTTTCCAATTTCTCCCACCTGGGATATATAAGCTTAAATGTAAGTTCCTGCACTAAGGTTTATTCAGTATTGAAATAAAAAAAATGGTATTGCAAATAATGTTTAGAAACTGGCTTTACTCAATTTATTAATCTGCTGAAATCAGCGTAATCATCGGGAAGCGAAAAATATCTCCCGCAGATATCGCAGATGTGCGCAGAAAATCTATTTTTGTTTTTCAAGATCAAAAATATATATTCATTTATATTCTTTTGCGAATTTGTAAAGGTCAGTAAAAAATGCCTTTTCTTCTGCAGCACGTCTTCGGATATGATTGCTCAGTTCTTTGAATCTCGCTTCGCTGAAGTCTTTATCTTTGTTCATGCGAATAGCAGTAACAGAAACCTCTCTCCAGCCATTGCCTATTTCCATCATTCTTTTCGACAGTTTGAATAATTCTTCACTTTTAAGAATTTCAGCGGCCTGACGCAGGAACGTGGCATAAATAAAGCGGAATCCGCCGCCACCTGTTCCCTGTTCTTCCAAAAGCAGGCTTATTTTCACTACTTCGTGTGAAAGATGTTCCTCGTTTCTTGCTAATTCTGGCCAGCCCGTCACTTTATCGGCAAAACGATTAATGCCTTTTATTCCCAGGAACGGTAAGGGAATTTTAAGCATGTTGTATGCCGCTTTTCGGATACCTAAAATGACAGCTTTTTTATAATCAATTTCTTTGGGAACGTGAATGGGGTAATACATAAACCCCCCGGGCCTTCCCATACCTCCTGCAAACCGGCCTTTTGATAAGGATTCAGCGTCAATTTCAGCAATATCCTGATAATAACAATCGCTTACGAGATACCTGGAATCTTTTTTACCTATAATGGTAATAAAATGGGCATTATTATGAACCCTCAACCAGGGCTTAAGGTAATTCATATAAAAGAAATCGACGTTGACCGCTACAGGAATATTTTTTTCAAGAAGTTCGTCCAGATCTTTTTGCGCTTTTTCGGGCCTTTTATATTTCCTTGAATTAAATTCAATTCCCAGTCGTTTGGCAATTTTTTTTCTTATTTCTCCCGGCCTGGTTCTGACGAAAAAAATGGGAAATTCAAAATTGGGCAATTTAATATAGCCGAAAAATATCCCGCTGGCTATACCAAAAATCAAAGGCTCGGAAACAGGCAATCCATTATAATTAAGCAGGCCGGTTACAGTACCGCTTTCGCAATGAGCTGCCATTTTATGTTCAAATGGAATATTACTCATGATCGTTTTTCTTCTATTCTTGTAATAACGGTAAAAGGATTATTTGTTTTTTGCTGTGATATCAGGTGATTATTAAACACTTCTTCATTTTCAACATAGTGCTTCTTCCACAGCCTGTCCTCCTTAGTCAAAATCAATTGAAAGAGGTTTGCCACAGGAACATTGAATACTTCCGAGTATTTCAGGATGGTTGCCAGGCTGGCTTTTTTAAAATATTTTATCTGAAAATGTTTTTCAACCTTTGACTTGCTTATACCCACTCTGTTGGCCAGTTCAAAAGAAGTCAGCTCCTCAAGCATCATGTAATAATATACCATACTGAGCTCGCCTGATTTTATTTTTATCAGGATAGAGTCTTCCATATGTTTCCATTTTGTGCGAAGATCGCCAAGAAAATCTTTAACAGCTGCGGCTCCGGTTTGTATGGGGCCATAAGTATCATCTTCTTTTTCGGTATATAGGATCAGCTGATGATCTTTAAAATCAACATAAGCATCTTTTTCTTTCATAACAGGTTTGTTTTTGAATAAATATGCCTAATATCTCCTTGAATAATGATATAAAGATACAGCCAAAGAGAGAATGAAGAACAAGAATAATTTAGAAACATTAAAAAAAACAGAATCAAATCCAACGTTCCGCGCGAATAAATCCATAAAGGAATCAAGCCCCCATCGTATGGGTGAAATTATACTGAACGTTTTTATTATACCGGGCATTAAATAAACAGGAATGAAAACACCGCCCAATATACCCAATATCACCACCATTAACGATCCTAAAGTGCTTGCCTGCGCATGAGACCTTGCCCAGGTTCCAACAAGTAATCCAAACCCGATTGCTGCCAGAGCCGACATAATAGCAGTAATAAGAATAGAGATATAATGAGAACCCATTACCAGGACAGGCATGTCGAAGAATGTTGGAAGAACGTATATTCCGATAAGCATCATAAAGAAAAACTGAAGCAGGCAAACCAGTGTGTATACAATGATTTTCCCGAAGAGTAATGTGAAATAGGAAACCGGCAGGGTCCGGAGCCGGTTAAAGGCTCCCTCATTCCTTTCGGTAATTATGCTGCCTGTAAGCGGGATCACAATAAAAAACATGGCAAACAATGTAAAACCGGGGACGCGTGTCTGAGAAACTGTGGGTTTGATGACCTCTCCGATTTTATCATCATTTGCATATTCTTCATTAAGTACAATAATGTCCTTCGATTGCAGCGGGAATTCAGGGATAATAAATTTTACTTCTTCATTGGCGAAAGTGTCCATTGATTTTTTTATCTGCTTTGCAATTTCATCTTTCATAGGAAAATCGGGCATATTCAATGATATGTCCTGATTTTTCAACGTGGCCATTTTTGCTTTATACTGCAGTTTGATGTCCTGCTCCATTCTGGTAAAATATTTTTTTACCAGTACCTTCATTCCGGTGCCGGTGAATATACCCTCCAAAACATTCTTCAAAGAATATTTTAACGTTTCCTTAATGGCAGGATCAAAGAAAACAATAATACCGGTTTCTTCTTTTTTGCTGCTCGCCGGAACAGCTGCAGCTTCAGGATTTGCATAGCAAAGCTCTACGATTTTTTCAGCGCGCCCGGCCATGTTCTTTTCTGCATCTTCCGGAACGACAATCCCTGCCTGATATTTGCCCGATGCAACATCGTGTCTGGCAGATTTCATTACAAGTGAATCGGAGGATTCAATATTTTTTATAATAAAGAAGGGGGATTCCAGAAGCCCTTTTTCAATATCCCTCTTTATTTCAGAAGAATCGGTGCCTAATAGTAATATGGTCAGCATATTTTGCTTGCTGACTTTATCTTCAGTAATGGAAATAATAATCACAAGCAATGCCGGCATAATAAAAAGAAACAACAGTGCCGGAATATCCCTCAGCAGCACCAGGAGTTCTTTTATTATCACACCCAATAGTTTTTTCATTCTGTGTTCAGGTTATTTTATTAACATGTTTTCATTTTATTCCCTTAAATCTTTTCCGGTCAGTTTGAGAAAAACCTGTCCGAGGTCGGTGCAGTTATCGTGATTATTGATCAGTTCTTCAGGAGAGCCGGTTGTAACGATATTGCCGTTATCAATGATCATTACCCGGTGGCATAAATTTTCAGCTTCTTTAATGTAGTGTGTTGTATAAATTATGGTAGCGCCTTTCTTGTTGAGTTGTTCTATGAACTCAAAAATAAGATTACGCGATTGGGCATCCACTCCCAGGGTAGGCTCATCAAGGAAAATAATGCGGGGATTATGAATCAGGCCTGCCACAAGATTGACCCTTCGCTTAATACCTCCGGAACATCTGGAGACATACTTTGACTGGTGTTGTTCAAGCTTTACAATATCCAGGAAATAATCCACCTTATTTTTGAGGGTTTTCCCTGAAATTCCATGCATGCGGCCAAAAAATGCTATATTTTCTTTAACAGTAAGATTGGGATAAAGAGCAATTTCCTGCGGAACCAATCCAATAATGGAACGAATTTGTTTTGGATACAGGGCCACATCAATTCCATTAACCCTGACTTTGCCTTTATTGAATTTTAATATTCCGCAAATAATAGAGATCAGGGTGGTTTTACCGGCAGCGTTCGGTCCCAGCAAACCGAAATTCTCTCCTTCACATATAGAAAGGTCAACCCCTTTCAGCGCCTCTTCATCAGAACCTTTATGCCTTTTATAAAGCTGTTCTACCTCAATAATGGGTATGCCTGCCTGCATTATTTTTTTAATTGAGGTGCAAAAGTAAACAATTGTTTATAGTATTATGGTAAAATATATAAACAATCTCAATCAATGTGGATAACTACGTACTTTATAAAGGAATTTCTATGATTAAATATATTCCAATGAAATATATCTAAAACACACAAAAGTTGAGCATTGGAAATGGATAAGTTTTATAATTTGTCAGGCTGAGAAATGTCACACTGGTAGCTTGTGAGTGTGATCGAAGCCTGACCACAGAATTATCGCGTCACATTTCGATAAACTCAATGTGACCGTTATGTATTTATCACGTTAAGGTTGGAATTAATTTTTAATTAATTTCCTGCTGAATTTTTTCAAGCCATCCGAAATATTCAAAATGTAAATGCCTTTATCAAGATTGGAAACATTGATCTGATTTGCTGAAGTGCAATTTAATTTACCCTGGTTTATTTTTCTTCCTATGATATCAAACAACTCGTATTTCAAATCGCACAGCATTCCCGATGCTTCAACAGTAATATAACCGATAGCAGGATTAGGAAATATTTTTACTTGCGGAATTATTATCGGTGAAGGAGCAATTCCTGAAAATCCTAATCCGCAAGGCGTGGAATCATTTAGAAAATAATTTCTGATACTATCAATGCGTTGCTGCATTACAGTTACACCAGCTTGTGCAGTAGAATCGATATAATCTCTTCCGAAGACAAAAGCAATATCAAGTTCTTCCATGCTTCCTGCTTCAAAAGTGAAAGTCCCCATGGAACCAAAGCCTCGTCTGTCAGCCGGCATGTTGCCTGTTGTTGTTTCTGTCCAGTATGGAGTGCAGTTAGGCGTTAGTCCTGCGGTTCCCCAATAACACGGATCTGTATCAGCAGGAAACATAAAATCGCATTCGGGTCCGCAAACGCCGGGGCCTGGTGCATGAGCATTTCCGCCCCACTGCATTTTAGTACTGTCTTTCCATTTACCTTGCAGATAATTGTAATAATCATCAGCTATTTCAGGATAGGATTGATTGCCCGTTCCTCCATTGTTAAAATAAACAAATCTTCTTAATCCAAAACGTTCATCATCAACGATACCATTTCCAAAATTAAACCCATTGGTACTTTCATCGCATTGCCCGGCAGGATTATCCATTCCGTCCGGATCCATATAAGGCCCGGCAAGTACTGTCAATGACTGTGCGGGTGGAAATTTTCCATAATCACCAAGGTTTCCTGTTCCGTCAATATCATCCCCGTTATAAACATAAAAACTTCCTCTTTGGACATCACAGCCCATATAATCGTCATTCCACTCACCATTATCAAAATCAACATAAATTCCTAAAAAAGAATTGTAATAATCCATTTCTGACCGGTTAAAGATTTTATAGTTAATAAAAAGCGTGTTCCACAAAGCGGAATCATCTGGACAATCGAAAGCATAAGCCATTCCATGCACTTCTATGCCAAGTTTATTTCCTCCGCTTTCAGTATGTGGCAAACAGTCATCATTAAAAATATAATAAATTGCCTGGTCGCCTTTTATTAAAGGATAGTCCCCGCCATAAGGGTTATAGATTCCGTCGTTGTTCCAGTCTTTGAAAAGCGCTGTAATTGCAGATTGCCCAAGTGCAGTGTCTCCATTTCCCGGCCAGTCAATCAAAACCTGCGCAGGAATATAGCCCGGTTGCCAGCAATGTGTAAGATGATAATCAATATCCGTTTTATAAATTTCCCATACATGATTCCATTTTGCATTATACAAGGAATCATAAACATTGGATATTGGTCCTGACCAGAAATCATGCCCTGTTTGTTCATAAATTTCTGCGGCTACATGTAATGTATCTAAACTGTCTAGTCCGCCAATCCAGAAAGTACTGTTAAAAATAGTGTGCTTCCCACTACCTTTCGGAACTTCAAATTTTGATTCACCGATAAAATCCCAGAATAAATTGCCATTGTTATTTATGCGTGCATTTATATTATTAATATTTACAGAGTCTACGCAATGACAATTCTGGATGTCCAAATAAATCCATCCGACTACTGTTACCCCACTATATGGAACTTCCCTGATCATATATTTTATGGAATCAGGACCAAACCAATCGGGTAAGATTAATAGTGAAATAGTACTATCTGTTTTATGAATCCATTTTGCATGTGATGTACCTGCAGAAAAAATCCTAAATGAATCTCCGTCAATGTCATAATCATTTGTTAGAGGATGAAACATAAAGGTGTCGCAATTTGTAATTATGGCGCTATCGTTTACTGCTATTGGTGGATTATTCTGAGCACAAAGCGGAAAAGAAAAAAATATCAGAATGAAGAAGAGTATAGATTTTTTCATAAAAACGATTTTGATTTTTACTAAAACAAATGTAAGGCATATTATGTGCGTTTCCAAATAAAATCAGTTAACGGCAGGATTGAACAAGTTAACGGTAAAATAAAAGTCATTTGTCACTTCGTGACGTCATTAAACGCCATTCGTTGTCATTCATAGTCATTTATAGTCATTAACAGAAAATGGAAAATTTTGCATAATTACATCGAATGACGACGAAGTTATATGACTATAAATGACAGCGAAGCTGAATGACCATAAATGACGGTGCGAAGCACCAAATGACGACCAGCCGATTTTGAACTACCCGTTGTCTTCGGAATACCACTCAGCAAA
>JAZDMF010000409.1:0-3531 GCA_043801235.1 Bacteroidota bacterium
CCCGGCCTGAAATTTTAGGCCGTTTATATTCATGCGGATTTGAAGTTATTGATGAGCAGTTTATTAACAACAATCTTTTTTTCGCTGTAAAAAAAATCAGAAATCCATTTTATGATTACAACCCTACTTATGGCCCCCTGGTAAAAATGAAGCGTATAGGCAAAGGAGGGAAAATAATAGGCGTGTATAAATTCCGGACAATGCATCCCTATTCCGAATACCTTCACGATTATATGTTAAAACATCACGGATACAGCAAAAAAGGTAAACCTGCAAACGATTTCAGAATAACTACCTGGGGAAAAATATTACGCCGTTTCTGGCTCGATGAATTGCCTCAGCTTATCAATGTGGTCAAGGGCGAAATGAAACTGGTGGGCGTGCGACCTATCAGCCCGCGCGTGTACAATGATTATCCCGAAGAAGTAAAAAAATTAAGATCCAAATACAAACCGGGCTGCGTACCTCCGTATGTCGCCCTGTTAATGCAAAATATGGCCGACTCGATAAAAGCTGAAGAAATATATTTAAAAGATAAAGAAAAACATCCTTATACTACCGATATAAAATATTTATTCAAGGCCATTTATAATATTCTTACCAATAAAATTCGCAGCGCATAAAATATTTATTATTTTAGCATCCGTTATTTACGATTAATTTTTATTATGAAGAATCGTTTGAAATTCGCTCTCATCGGATGCGGAAGAATTGCGCAACGCCATGCCGAACAAATTAACAGAGTCGGTATTCTGAAAGCCGTATGCGATAAAGAAAATGGAAAAGCCATGGCCTTCGGCGATAAATATAACGCTTCTGTTTATCCCAGCGTTGATGAACTTATTTCTGCCGAAAAAGAAATTGATGTCGTATCCATTTGTACTCCGAATGGCCTTCATTCAGAACATACAATTAAATCGCTCAGGGCCGGATGCCATGTTCTATGCGAAAAGCCAATGGCTGTAAACGTTCCCGACTGCACCCGCATGATCCTTGAAGCTGAAAAGGCCAACAAAAGGCTATTCATTGTTAAGCAAAACCGCTTTAACCCTCCTGTTCTCGCTGTTAAAAAAATTATTGATGAAGAACGGCTGGGAAAAATTCTCAGTGTGCAGTTGAACTGTTTCTGGAACAGGAATGATGATTATTATAAAAGCTCCGACTGGAAAGGCTCAAAAGAATTGGATGGAGGAGTACTTTACACTCAATACAGTCATTTTATTGACCTGCTTTACTGGATGATTGGCGATATTAAAGAAGTTTTTGCTTACAAGGATAATTTAACGCACAAAGGAATCATTGAATTCGAAGATACCGGTGTTGCCATCGTTAAGTTTTTCAACAATGCCATTGGAACAATAAACTTTACCATCAATTCCTTTCAAAAAAATATGGAAGGCTCCATCACATTCTTCGGCGAAAAAGGCACCGTAAAAATCGGCGGACAGTATTTGAATGAACTCGAATACCAAATGATTGACGACTATGAAATAAAAGACCTTCCCAAAGGGAATCCTGCAAATTTTTACGGCCAATATTCCGGTTCTATGTCAAATCATGATAAAGTATATGACAATATCGTTGACGTATTAAAACGAAACGGTATTATTGCTACAAATGGTTTCGAAGGATTAAAAACAGTAGAAATAATTGAAAGAATTTATAATGCCACCCAAAGAAATTCCATATCATGGTAGATGTTCGTAAAGCGGGAATCGTCAAAGTTGATTTCGGGAAAAATGTTAAAGTAATTGAACCTGTCAACCTATATGGCTGTAAGGTCGGCGATAATACATTTATAGGCCCTTTTGTTGAAATCCAGAAAAATGTTATAATTGGTAAAAATTGCAAAATCCAGTCGCATAGCTTTATTTGCGAACTTGTAACCATTGGCGATAATTGCTTTATTTCGCATGGTGCCATGTTCATTAATGATATTTTCACTTCCGGTAAACCTGCAGGCGGTGATAAAACAAAATGGAAATCAACGATCATAGGCAATAATGTTTCTATTGGAACCAACGCAACTATTCTCCCCGTAAATATTTGCAACAATGTTGTTGTTGGCGCTGGATCAGTCGTAACTAAAAATATTACCGAACCTGGTATATATGCCGGTAACCCGGCAAAAAAATCAAGGACATCAATTGATTTTATTTATGTATAAATTTTCCCGGATTTTCTGATTCAGAGGAACAATTGTATCTTTGACGCATAATGAAAATCCCTCTCGTTGATCTTAGAGCACAATATCACCGGCTTAAAACCGGCATTGATGATGCCATACAAAATGTAATTGAAGAGTCTTCATTTATCCGCGGCAAATATGTTACCGCCTTTGAAAATGAATTTGCAAAAAAGTATGGTATCCGTCACTGCATTTCTGTTGCTAACGGAACCGATGCAATTTACATTACCCTGAAAATGCTTGGCATTGGCGAAGGTGACGAAGTTATCACAACTGCTTTATCATGGATATCCACTTCCGAAACAATTACACAAACAGGAGCCACACCGGTTTTCACCGATATTGAACCCGAATATTTCTGCATCGATGCAAACAAAATTGAAGAAAAAATAACTCCTCGCACAAAAGCTGTCATACCGGTGCATTTATACGGGCAACCCGCCGATATACATAAAATAAAAACCCTCTGCAAAAAACATAAGCTGTTTCTTGTTGAAGATTGCGCACAGGCCCACTTTGCAGAATACGAAAACCTGAAAGTCGGTACTTTTGGCATGGCCGCTACTTTCAGCTTCTATCCGGGCAAAAATCTTGGAGCTTACGGCGATGCCGGTGCCATTATTACCAATGATGATGTACTTGCTGAAAAATGCAGAATGTTTGCCAACCATGGTTCATTGCAAAAGCACAAACATCTGATGGAAGGCATTAACAGCAGGATGGACGGCCTGCAGGGAGCAGTTTTAAATATCAAATTACCTTATATTGACGAGTGGAACAACCGGCGGCTTCAGCATGCTTTGTATTACAATAAACTTTTAGCAGGCATTGAACAGGTAATAACCCCTCAGATACGAAAAGACTGCAAACATATCTTTCATATCTACTGTTTAAGAGTTATAGACCGTAATGCATTAATGGAATCATTAAGGAATAACGGCATCGAAACAGCAATCCATTACCCTGCTGCTTTACCCAATATGCCGGCATATTCTTACATGAACTGCAGGCCCTCTGATTTTCCTGTTGCTTCAGAATACCAGGATCAGATAGTAAGTTTGCCCATGTTCCCTGAGCTTACAAACGGACAAATTGAACATGTTGTTCGTGAAATAAAAAACTTTTATCTTTCATAATATTATTTTTCTGAAATGATAAGGGTTTTTAATCCCTGCCAGCTTTCTGTTAAGTCAATTTTTTCTATATTTTTGTTAACTGAAAAATTTTATGACTTTTTAATGAAGTGGAATTTCAAAATATTACTGTTTACTTTATTATTCCCGTTTTATTCCTATACACAGAATGATACTATATTTAAAAATAAATCAGCAGGAGAATTCATC